>JANNBA010000132.1:0-6480 GCA_031384845.1 Bacteroidota bacterium | reverse complement strand
GTATCTATCAAAAGTGAATAGGTTTCAGAGTGGATATTTTCCATCATAATCTGAAATCCGTAGAAAAACTTGGCTTCGGCATATTGTACTTCATTTACAAAATTTTCTGCCAAATTTTCGTTTACAATTCCATCTGAAGCTGCAAAAAAAGCCAATATATGTTTGATAAAATATCTTTCGTCGGCGTTTAATTTATGGTTCCAATCCGTCAAATCTTGAGACAAGTCGATTTCCTCGGCGGTCCAAAAACTGGCCTCCATTTTTTTATACCAATCCCAAATATCTTGGTGTTTGATTGGAAAAATTACAAATCGGTTTTTGTTTTCTTGTAAGATAGGTTCAATAAATGACATTTTTTTGAAATTTTAATATTTTGTGGACTACAAAGATTGTGAATTCTTATGGTTTTTAAAAGCCAAACTTATCCACATTTGCCTTGAGTTTTTAACAAAATAAAAAAAACTGGCTTAACAGAACGATTTAATAAAAAGCTAATAAACAGGTAGTTATAATTTATAAAAAAGCTAAACATCAGTAAAATAGGGAGTTTTAAAAATGAAAAAATAAAAAACATACTTTGTAAAAAATTATTTTTTCAAGTCTGACGCAACTTTTTCGAGTTCAAAATACCAATCTTCACCAAAGCGGCGAATGAGTGCTTCCTTGACAAATTTATAAACCGGTATTTCTAATGATTTTCCCAAGGTACAGGCATCGTCACAAATATCCCATTTGTCATAATTGACTGCTGCAAACTCGGTATAATCTTTTACCCGAACCGGATATAGATGGCATGAAACGGGTTTTTTCCAACTAATTACACCTTGATTGTAGGCTTGTTCGATACCGCAGAGGGCAGTTTTTTTGTCAAAAATAACATACGCACAATCTTTGTTTTCAATTAACGGCGTTTCAAGTTCGCCATCTGAACCAATTGTCCATGCACCTTGCGTCTTGATGGCTGCTATACCTTCTTTGCGCAAAAATGGTTTTATTTTTGGATAAATTTCGTCCAAAATTTTGGTTTCCTCGATACTCAAGGGAGCACCGGCATCACCATCAACGCAGCAAGCACCTTTGCAGGCAGAAAGATTGCAGACAAAATCTTTTTCGAGAATATCTTCAGAAACGATTGTTTTGCCGAGTTGAAACATAGCAGGTGGTGAAATTTGGGTTCAAAATTAAGTCGTTTTGCAATAAATTATTATTCTAAAACACAGTAATCTCCTATGCTGATTGCGGTAAAATTACCGTCAAAATGGGCATGACTTCCAATCATAGCATTGTCTAAAACAGCATTTTTTATGTGTGAATTGTGTTGAATCAAGCTGTTTTGTATCGTGCTATTGGTGATGTGGGTTCCTTTTCCCAAAGAAACAAAAGGGCCAACAGTCGCATCAATCAAAACAACATCGTCTGCAATAAAGCAAGGTGGAATGATGGTAGCGTTTAATAATTTTATATTTTTGGAAATCAAATTTTTGCCATCTTTTTCTAAAAAACCGAGCAAGCGTGAATTGGTTTCTACCGTGACATTTTTGTTTCCACAATCCATCCATTCCTCTACTTTTCCGGGCACAAAGTTAAGACCGCTTTGTTTCATGTTTTCTAATGCGTCTGTAAGTTGGTATTCACCTCCTTTTTCTATATTATTATCTAACAAATATTGCAATTCTGATCGAAGTTTTTCGCCAGATTTAAAATAATAGATTCCAATGATTGCCAAATCGGAAACAAACGTTGATGGCTTTTCTACAAAATCTATAATTTGATTGTTTTCATTGAGTTGTACCACGCCAAAGGCACTTGGGTCTGCCACTTGTTTGACCCAAATAACACTGTCTGCATCTTTGTCTAATGCAAAATCTGCTCTAAACAAGGTGTCTGCATAGGCAACAACTATTGGTCCAGACATTGATTCTTTGGCGCACAAAATGGCGTGTGCTGTCCCTAATGCTTCATTTTGATAATATATTGTTCCTTTTGCACCTAGTTTTTCGGCTATCGCAACAAGTTCATTTTCAACAGTTTTCCCAAAATCTGGATGAATAATAAAAGCGATTTCATCTATTTTTTGATTGATTACATCCGCAATATCTTCAACCAATCGATGCACAATTGGTTTTCCGGCTATTGGAATTAATGGTTTTGGAACGGTGAGCGTATGTGGGCGAAGGCGTGAACCACGACCGGCCATTGGAACAATTATTTTCATAGTAGGGAATTGGTTATTATTATTAATTTCTGTTTTGAAATATTTGAATTTGAAAAAAAAGCCTCTCATTTCTGAAAGGCTTTGCTATTAATGATGCAATTCTTCTTCGCCATCTTTTAGCGGAATATGTTGCGGTACAAAATCTTCGTCATGACCTGGTTTGCTATAATCATAAGGCCATCTGTGCACGTGTGGAATGTCTCCTTCCCAGTTTCCGTGTATATGTTTTATTGGTGCAGTCCATTCTAATGTATTAGAACGCCATGGGTTTTGAACGGTTTTTTGACCATAAAAAATACTGCTAAAAAAATTGTACAAAAACACCAATTGGAAAGCACCACCAATCAAGGCAAAAGTAGTAATCAAAACATTCACGTTTTGTAAATCGTCAAATAACGGAAAATTTGTATTGGTATAATATCTCCGAGGAAGTCCGGCCATTCCAATAAAGTGCATCGGGAAGAAAACACCATAAGCACAAATTGCAGTTACCCAAAAGTGAATATATCCCATATTCTTGTTCAACATTCTGCCGAACATTTTTGGAAACCAATGATAAATTCCTGCAAACATGCCGTATAATGCAGAAATTCCCATTACCAAGTGAAAGTGCGCCACTACAAAATAGGTGTCGTGAACGTTGATGTCCAAGGTGCTATCGCCCAAAATAATTCCGGTCAAACCTCCTGTTATGAAGGTAGAAACCAATCCAATAGAAAATAGCATTGCGGGGTTTAATTGCAAATTACCTTTCCATAAAGTGGTGATATAATTAAACGCTTTTACTGCAGAAGGAATCGCAATTAACAAGGTTGTGAATGTAAATACTGAACCCAAAAATGGATTCATTCCAGAGATAAACATGTGGTGACCCCAAACGATTGTTGAAAGAAAGGCAATTGCCAAAATTGACATTACCATGGCTCTATAACCGAAAATTGGTTTTCGTGAGTTTGTGGCAATAACTTCGGATGTTATTCCGAGTGCAGGAAGCAACACGATATATACTTCAGGATGTCCTAAAAACCAAAAAAGATGTTCAAACAAAACTGGTGAACCGCCTTGATAATGCAATACTTCTCCAGCAATATAAATGTCAGACAAGAAAAAAGAAGTGCCAAAGCTTCTATCCATAATCAGTAATAGTGCGGCAGACAAAAGCACAGGAAACGAAATTATACCAATAACTGCGGTGATAAAAAACGCCCAAATTGTTAGTGGAAGACGCATCATTGTCATACCTTTTGTGCGAAGATTGATTACGGTTACTACATAATTAAGGGATCCCATAAGCGATGCAGCAATAAAAATAGCCATAGAAACCAACCATAAAGTCATTCCCATTCCAGAGCCGGGAATTGCTTGAGGGAGTGCGCTCAAGGGTGGATAAATTGTCCATCCGGCAGAGGCTGGTCCAGATTCTACAAAAAGTGAAGAAACCATCACTACACTCGACAAAAAGAAAAGCCAGTAGGAAATCATATTCAAAAATCCAGACGCCATATCCCGAGCCCCAATTTGAAGCGGAATTAATAAGTTACTAAATGTACCACTTAGACCGGCGGTGAGCACAAAAAACACCATTATGGTTCCATGAATAGTCACCAAAGAAAGATAAATATCGTTGCGCATCACACCATCTGGGGCAAATTTATCTCCCAAAAGGAAGTTGAAAATTTTGAAAGACTCCTCAGGCCATGCTAATTGCATTCTAAAAAGCATAGACATCCCAACACCAATAATCCCCATAATGATACCGGTGATTAGGTATTGCTTGGCAATCATTTTATGATCTATACTAAAGATATATTTAGTAATAAACGTGTCTTTGTGGTGGTGTTCGTGTTCGTGGTTGTGTTCTTGATCGTGAGCTATTGCTGACATATTCTTTGCTTTTTATTATTATTTAAAAGTGACAATTTGATTGTCTAACATTACATTTTTACTTTTAGAGTATCAATTTTTGATGAAGTGTTTGTTGTTTCAGCAATTACTGCTGCATTTGAAGCTTTGTAGGCACTTACTAATGTTGGTTTTGAGTTTATCCATACTTTATAATCCTCTGGAGTATCTACAACCAATTTCATTTGCATATTATAATGAGAAGCACCACAAATTTTGTTACAAAGCAACAAATAATCAAATGTATAAGGATCTAAAGCTGCTTTTCCTTCTGCCAAAAGTTTGGCACTTTTTGCGGCTCTAATTTTGTTAATATTTGCAACTTTCTCCATCATGTCTTGATCCAAACGAATTTCGGTAGTTGTGATAGTTGGTATGTATGCAAATTGAGTTACCATTCCAGGAACACAGTTCATTTGAGCCCTAAAATGTGGCATATACGCTGAATGAAGCACATCTTGTGATCGCAATTTGAATAATACTTTTTTGCCTTTTGGAATGTGAAACTCACCTGTCACAGTTTTATCATCTTGTGAATAAGGGTCGTTCAAATCGGTTCCAGTGGTGTTGATTCCTTCAATATAGCGCACATTTGCCTTTCCTAAAACATTGTCTGTGCCAGAGTAACGTGCCTCCCACGAAAATTGTTTAGCATATAATTCAACAACCATTACATCTTCGGTTTTTTCGTTTACAAACATAATATTTGACCAAGCAAACAATCCGTATAAAATTAAAACCGCCAAAACAGCTGCTGGAATAAGACTCCATATCATTTCTAACTTGGTGCTATCAGAGAAATACAAAGCGGTATTTTCTTTTTTACCACGGTATTTAAAGGCGTAATAATGCAATAATATTTGTGTAATTCCTTGAACAACGAAAATCAAAACCCAAGTGATATTCATTAATTTGTCAACAATCACGCCGTGTTCAGACGATGGTGTATCTAATACAAAGTGACCCCAAGCATACATTCCGTATATCGTAAAAATATAAATAAATGCTAAAAAACCAAACATCAAATATCCTTGAATATTATTATCCTTGTCGTTTGCAACTTGTGAATGATCACGTTGAACGCCAACTTGTGTCAAATCAAATATTTTAGTCAACTGCCAAATAGCAATTCCTAATAACCCTAAAACTATAATTACCAACAAACTTGTCATCTGTTTTTATTTTAAATATTAATAATGAAAATGTTTACTCTCTTCTATAAACGGGTTTCTTTTTGGCAAAAGAGGTGATTTTGTTAATGCTGAAAAGACAACAAAAATAAATAATCCAAAGAAGAAAAGTACAGAAGCGATTTCTGAAACACCAATAAACCATATATCGCCTACAGTTCCTGGCATTATCATATTAAAGAAATCTACATAATGTCCTAATAATATAACTGTTCCAGCCATTACTAGTACCCATGTGATTCGTTTAAAATCGGTATTTATTAGTATCAATATTGGAAATGCAAAATTCATTACAACTGCACCAAAGAAAGGTAATCTGTATAATTCTATTCTAGTAACAAAATAGGTAACCTCTTCTGGGATATTGGCATACCATATTAGCATAAATTGCGAAAACCATAAGTAAGTCCAGAATACACTAAATCCAAACATAAATTTCGCTAAATCATGAATATGACTTGTATTTACATGTTCTAAATATCCATTTGATTTTAAATATAAACTAACCAAGCAAATCGTAGTAACACCACTAACTAGAAAGCTAGCAAAAACATACCACCCAAACAAGGTACTAAACCAGTGTGGATCTACAGACATAATCCAGTCCCAAGACATGATAGACTCAGTTACTATAAAGAATACTAAAAACATCGCTGAAATGTTGAAGTTCTTTTTGTAAAAAGCATTATCGTTTGCTTCGTCTTGAGCCAAACAATTTTTTCTAGAAAAATAACGATAGGCGTTCCATCCTAGTAAAAATATTGCTGCTCTAACTATCCAAAAAGGGAAATTCAAATATCCTGATTTGTTTGCAATGAGTTTATCCGATGCGACAACTTCAGGATCCAACCAAATGAATAGATGGTTAAAGTGTAATCCACAAAGAATTAAAATGACAAAGAAAATTACAGAACCAACAGGTAAATAAGCGGTTATGCCTTGCATTACTCTAAACAAAACTGGTGACCAACCAGCTTGTGCCACTTGTTGAATAGCATAAAAAGCTAAAACTCCTAATGAAATAAGCATGAAGAAAATACAGGCAACATACAAAGCTGCCCATGGTTTATTTTGCATTTGATGCAAAACGTGTGTTAAATGTTCTTTGTGTTCGGCTATTTCCTTAGCTTCCTCTTTTTCATTTGCAACTGCATGTTCATCATCCACTGCAAT
>JANNBA010000128.1:0-28307 GCA_031384845.1 Bacteroidota bacterium | reverse complement strand
GTGTTGTTGGTTCAAATCACGGCAGATGACAACAGCGTTGTAACCAAAAAAGTGGTATATTAATCTTATAAAATAGATGAAATACACGTTAGCGAAAGCTAATACATCAAAAACCTCTCGAGCAATCGAGAGGTTTTTTTTATGTATTTGATTTTGTATAAGATTTTCAATTGATGCTATACAGAATATACAAATCAATTGATGAAAAGGACACAAAGATTATGTCTTTGTTTTTTTGGTTGTTGCTGATCACAAAAGGGATAGCAAACAAATCTAAATGTTTATGTTAAAATCGATTTATGGCTATAAGTTATGTAATGGACACATTTTAATTAGGCTTTGAATATGGTATTAGAGCAATATGCCAAAGAAAACGGATTATCAATACTCAAACAGAAACGTGATGTTTTCGAAATTGAACACGCTCATTTGAGGTTAAATTGATTTGAAATATAAAATCCAACAATATTTGAATTCTTTTTAGAAAACTTTTTAAGCAAAAAAGATTTAATTAAAGCTGTATTTGGTTCAAAATCGCACAAATCAATCAAAAAAAGACCTGCTGACATTAATTAAATAACAAGTTTTATCTTTTTGCAAAAATAATCAAAAAAAAGTTTTGATTAAAAAACAAAAAGATATACATTTGCAGTCCGTTAGAAATAGCGGGCTTTTTTATTGAAATTGCCAGCGTAGCTCAGTTGGCTAGAGCAGCTGATTTGTAATCAGCAGGTCGTGGGTTCGAGTCCCTCCGCCGGCTCAAAGAGCAATTTAGATTGCAAATATCGATATAAAAGAGGGGAGATACTCAAGCGGCCAACGAGGGCAGACTGTAAATCTGCTGTGTGAACTTCGCAGGTTCGAATCCTGCTCTCCCCACAAATCAAACTTACATTGCGATGTAGGTTTGTGCATTGCCGGTGTAGCTCAGGGGTAGAGTGCTTCCTTGGTAAGGAAGAGGTCTCGGGTTCAATTCCCGACATTGGCTCAATAAGTATTTTTTGAACACTAATATATATAAACAAGATTAAAAATTAAGTAAAATGGCAAAAGAAAATTTTAACCGTAACAAGCCCCACTTAAACATAGGAACAATTGGGCACGTAGATCACGGAAAAACTACATTAACTGCTGCAATTACAAAAGTATTGTCAGATGCAGGTTACTGTCAAGCAAAATCGTTTGATCAAATCGATAACGCTCCAGAAGAAAAAGAAAGAGGTATCACAATCAACACTTCACACGTTGAATATGAAACCGCAAACCGTCACTATGCCCACGTTGACTGTCCAGGTCACGCGGATTATGTGAAAAACATGGTTACAGGTGCCGCCCAAATGGATGGTGCAATCCTTGTTGTAGCAGCAACAGACGGTCCAATGCCACAAACTCGTGAGCACATCCTTTTAGGTCGCCAGGTAGGTATTCCAAGAATGGTAGTTTTCATGAACAAAGTGGACATGGTGGATGACGAAGAATTGTTGGAATTGGTAGAAATGGAAATTAGAGATTTATTATCTTTCTACGAATATGATGGTGATAATTGTCCAGTAATTCAAGGTTCTGCTTTGGGTGGATTGAACAATGATCCAGCATGGGTACCAAAAATTATCGAATTGATGGCAGCCGTTGATGCTTGGATCGAAGAGCCAGTTCGTGACGTAGCAAAACCATTTTTGATGCCGGTTGAAGACGTATTTACAATCACAGGTCGTGGAACTGTTGCTACAGGACGTATCGAAACTGGAATTGCAAACACTGGAGATCCAGTAGAAATTATTGGAATGGGTGCCGAAAAATTGACATCTACCATTACAGGAGTTGAAATGTTCCGTAAAATCCTTGATAGAGGAGAGGCTGGAGACAACGTAGGTTTGTTGTTGAGAGGAATTGATAAAGCCGATATCAAAAGAGGTATGGTTATTATCAAACCAGGATCAGTAAAACCACACGCTACATTCAAAGCCGAGGTGTATATCTTGAAAAAAGAAGAAGGTGGTCGTCATACACCATTTCACAATAACTATCGTCCGCAATTCTATGTTCGTACAACTGATGTTACAGGTGTAATCACTTTGCCAACAGGAGTAGAGATGGTAATGCCTGGAGACAACTTGACAATCGATGTTGCCTTGTTAAGCCCTATCGCTCTTAGCGTTGGATTGCGTTTTGCTATCCGTGAAGGAGGTAGAACCGTAGGTGCAGGACAAGTTACAGAAATAGTTTCTTAAAAAAAACAAATATTTTTAAAGCCAGTAGCACCTATATAGGAGGCTACTGGCTTTTAATGAACGGGCGTAGTTCAAGGGTAGAATAGCGGTCTCCAAAACCGTTGATGGGGGTTCGAATCCCTCCGCCCGTGCCACCCTAAAAAAAAACATAATGAAAGTAGTAAATTATATATCAGAATCGTTTGACGAATTAAAAACAAACGTAACTTGGCCAGAATGGGCAGAAGTACAACGACTTACTATCGTAGTCGCTGTTTTTTCTGTAATATTTGCTCTTGCAACATGGGGAGTAGATGAAGTTTTCGCAAAAACATTAGAAGGATTCTTCACTTGGCTAAAAGCTTAATTTTTTTGTAATGACAGAAACTAATGTAAAAAAATGGTACGTTGTTAGAGCCGTTAGCGGACAAGAAAACAAAGTAAAAGCCCATCTTGAATCTGAAGTAAATAGACTTGGAATCGCAGATTATATATCCCAAGTGCTCGTTCCTACTGAAAAAGTAGTGCAAGTGCGTGATGGAAAAAAATCAACAAAAGACAAAGTTTATTTCCCAGGTTACATCATGATTGAAGCCAATTTGTCTGGAGAAATACCCCATATAATCAAATCAGTACCAAGCGTAATTAGCTTTTTAGGAGAAGTAAAAGGCGGAAACCCAGTCCCACTTCGGCTATCTGAAGTAAATAGAATGCTAGGAAAAGTTGATGAACTTGCCATAAAAACCGACACACAATCCATCCCATTTACGATTGGCGAAACCATAAAAGTAATAGATGGACCTTTCAACGGATTCAACGGAACCGTAGAAAAAATTAATGAAGACAAACGCAAATTGGAAGTAATGGTTAAAATTTTCGGAAGAAAAACGCCATTAGAGCTCGCTTTTGTGCAAGTAGAAAAAGTATAATATTGTTACACCTATAATAAACCATAGTTTTTGCTTCCACTGAAACTGTGATAAATTTTTTAAAAATGGCTAAAGAGATTAGTAAAGTAGTTAAACTACAAGTTAAGGGAGGTGCTGCGAACCCATCGCCACCGGTTGGACCTGCTTTAGGTGCTGCTGGTGTTAATATCATGGAATTCTGTAAGCAATTTAATGCTAGAACCCAAGATAAACCAGGAAAAGTTTGCCCAGTGCAAATTACAGTGTACAAAGACAAATCTTTTGATTTTGTCGTAAAAACACCACCAGCCGCCGTTCAATTGATGGATGCAGCTAAGTTAAAATCGGGTTCCGGAGAACCAAACCGTAAAAAAGTAGCCAACGTTACTTGGGATGTTATCAAAGCAATTGCCGAAGATAAAATGGTTGATTTAAACGCATTCACGATCGAATCTGCTATGAGCATGATTGCAGGAACCGCAAGATCAATGGGTATAACTGTAACAGGACAAGCTCCTTTTTAAACCAAAAAGAAATGGCAAAATTGACAAAAAAGCAAAAAGAAGCAGCTTCAAAAATTGAAAAGAATAAACTATATTCCTTAAAAGATGCAGCAGCATTAATTAAAGTTGTAGCCTCTGCAAAATTTGACGAATCTGTGGACATCGCAGTTCGATTGGGTGTAGATCCTCGAAAAGCAAACCAAATGGTTAGAGGTGTGGTTGCATTACCTCACGGAACTGGTAAAGACGTAAAAGTATTAGCATTAGTAACACCAGACAAAGAGGCAGAAGCCAAAGAAGCAGGTGCAGACTATGTTGGTTTAGACGACTACCTCCAAAAAATTAAAGACGGATGGACAGATGTTGATGTCATTATCACCATGCCATCTGTAATGGGAAAATTAGGTCCTTTAGGAAGAATATTGGGTCCACGTGGCTTGATGCCTAACCCAAAAACTGGTACAGTAACCATGGAAATTGGAAAAGCTGTTCAAGAAGTGAAAGCAGGTAAAATCGACTTTAAAGTTGATAAAACTGGTATCGTACATGCAGGTATTGGAAGAATTTCTTTCAACGCAGATCAAATTGTAGATAACGCTCACGAAATTATTCAAACATTAATCAAACTAAAGCCAACTGCTGCCAAAGGAACTTACATCAAAAGTATTTATCTCACAAGCACTATGAGTCCTGCAATTGCATTGGATCCAAAAGCGGTTTAATTAGTATAAATTTTTTAGTATGACTAGAGAAGAAAAATCAATTGCTATTGCAGATATCTCAGCCAAATTGGCCGCAACAAATATCTTGTATATCGCAGATATTTCAGGATTAAATGCAGAAGCAACCTCAAATTTGAGAAGAACCTGCTACAAAGCAAACATCAAATTAGAAGTAATAAAAAACACTTTGCTTTCAAAAGCAATGGAAGCTTCCTCAAACGATTATGGCGATTTGCCTACAATCTTGAAAGGAAATTCAGCAATTTTTATTTCAGATGTTGCCAATGCCCCTGGAAAAATCATTAAAGATTTTAGAAAAAAATCGGATAAGCCACAATTAAAAGGAGCTTATATCAATTCTGAGATTTATATCGGAGACAATCAGCTTGATGCTTTGGCCACAATCAAATCAAAAGAAGAACTTATTGGAGAAATCATCGGATTACTTCAATCTCCAGCACAAAGAGTTATATCGGCACTTCTCAACCAATTTGCAGAAGAAGAGGCCGCCTAATTTTTTGGCGAAAAAAAATAACAAGTACAAAAATTTAATTTTACAAATCATTTTAATACGATAGAAAAAATGGCAGATTTGAAACAATTCGCAGAACAATTAGTTAACTTGACCGTTAAAGAAGTTAATGAATTAGCAACAATCCTTAAAGACGATTACGGAATCGAACCAGCAGCAGCAGCAGTTGTGATGTCAGGTGGCGGAGACGCAGTAGTTGAAGAAGTTCAAACAGAGTTTACAGTAATGCTTAAAGAAGCAGGAGCTTCAAAATTAGCTGTTGTGAAATTAGTGAAAGAACTTACAGGCCTAGGTCTTAAAGAAGCTAAAGAAGTAGTTGATAGTGCACCAAGTGCTGTTAAAGAAGGCGTTTCTAAAGAAGAAGCCGAAGGTTTGAAAAAAGCCCTCGAAGAAGCAGGAGCTGTAGTTGAACTAAAATAGTTTTTCTCGGTTTTGAGAACTCGGTTTAGGTCTTGGAAACGTTTCCAAAGACCTAAACCATTTTTCGTATAATAAAATTTATACGTTTATTTTACTTTTTTTTAATCATAATTTTGTCCATTGATGATAACAAATCTGACTGAAAGATTAAATTTCGCCTCTACTAAAAATATTCCTGACTATCCAGATTTTCTAGATGTTCAGGTAAAATCGTTTAAAGATTTCTTTCAATTAGAAACCAAATCTGACGAAAGAGGCAACGAAGGTCTATACAACACCTTCATGGAAAACTTTCCAATCACCGATACGAGAAACCAATTTGTACTCGAATTCCTTGATTATTTTGTTGACCCACCTCGTTATACCATACAAGAATGTATCGAGAGAGGTTTGACTTATAGCGTCCCGCTAAAAGCAAGACTCAAACTTTATTGTACAGATCCAGAACACGAAGATTTTGAAACAATTGTACAAGATGTGTATCTTGGAACAATTCCATACATGACTCCAAGCGGAACATTTGTGATCAATGGCGCTGAACGTGTTGTTGTATCTCAATTGCACCGTTCGCCAGGTGTCTTTTTTGGTCAATCTTTTCATGCAAATGGAACAAAACTCTACTCTGCCCGTGTAATCCCTTTCAAAGGATCATGGATAGAATTTGCAACAGACATCAATAGTGTCATGTATGCCTATATTGATAGAAAGAAAAAATTACCAGTAACAACCCTTTTTAGAGCAATCGGTTTTGAAAGAGACAAAGATATTCTTGAAATTTTTGACCTTGCCGAAGAAATTAAAGTTTCTAAAACAAGCTTAAAAAAATATATCGGACGCAAATTAGCTGCACGTGTACTTAACACATGGCATGAAGATTTTGTTGACGAAGATACTGGCGAAGTTGTTTCTATCGAAAGAAACCAAATCATCCTTGATCGCGACACCATTATCGACAAAGATAATGTAGAAGAAATCATTGATGCAAACGTAAAATCTATTTTGTTGCACAAAGAAGATGCCAATCAAGCAGATTATGCCATCATTCACAATACACTACAAAAAGATCCAACCAACTCTGAAAAAGAGGCCGTTGAGCACATTTACCGTCAATTAAGAAATGCCGAACCACCTGATGAGGAAACCGCACGTGGTATTATCGATAAATTATTCTTTTCAGACCAACGCTACAATCTTGGCGAAGTAGGTCGTTATAGAATGAACAAAAAACTCGGTTTAGATATCCCGATGGAAAAGCAAGTCTTGTCTAAAGAAGATATTATTACAATTGTTAAATATTTGATAGAATTAATCAACTCTAAAGCAGAGATTGATGATATTGATCACTTGTCTAACCGTCGTGTAAGAACCGTTGGAGAGCAACTCTCTCAACAATTTGGCGTTGGACTTGCCCGTATGGCAAGAACAATTCGTGAGAGAATGAACGTGCGTGACAACGAAGTTTTTACACCAATTGATTTGATTAATGCCAAAACACTTTCGTCTGTAATCAACTCATTTTTTGGGACCAACCAGTTATCTCAATTTATGGATCAAACCAATCCATTGGCAGAGATAACCCACAAAAGACGTTTGTCAGCCCTTGGGCCAGGCGGACTTTCGCGAGAAAGAGCCGGATTTGAGGTACGAGACGTTCACTATACCCACTACGGAAGACTTTGCCCTATCGAAACTCCTGAAGGACCAAATATTGGACTTATATCCTCACTTGGCGTATATGCCAAAGTAAATGGGATGGGCTTTATCGAAACACCTTACCGAAAAGTAACAAAAGGGGTAATTGATATTCACTCAACTCCAGTATATTTGAGTGCTGAAGAAGAAGAAGGAAAACTTATATCACAAGCCAATATTGAAATTGATAGCAAAGGAAAAATCCTAGCCGATAAAGTAATTGCTCGTGAAGAAGGCGACTTTCCAGTTGTAGAACCTTCGAGAATAGATTATGCCGATGTTGCACCAAACCAAATCGCTTCAATATCCGCCTCCCTTATTCCATTTTTGGAACATGATGATGCGAATAGAGCCTTGATGGGATCTAATATGATGCGTCAGGCAGTACCACTTTTGCGCCCAGAAGCTCCAATCGTTGGAACAGGTTTGGAACGTCAAGTAGCATCCGATTCAAGAGTTTTGATAAACGCGGAAGGCCCAGGAACTGTAGAATATGTTGATGCTAATATCATCACCATCAAATATGATCGGTCTGATGCCGAAAGAATGGTAAGTTTTGAAGAAGACGAAAAAACATACAATCTTATTAAATTTAGAAAAACAAATCAGAGTACAAGTATCAATCTAAAACCTATCGTAAGAAAAGGAGACAGAGTAATTCTTGGACAAGTTTTGTCTGAAGGATATGCAACTCAAAACGGTGAATTGGCCTTGGGTAGAAACCTAAAAGTGGCTTTTATGCCATGGAAAGGATACAACTTTGAGGATGCGATTGTAATTTCTGAAAAAGTAGTTCGTGACGATATTTTTACTTCAATTCACATCGACGATTATTCATTAGACGTTCGAGATACCAAATTGGGTAATGAAGAATTGACAAATGATATTCCAAACGTTTCTGAAGAAGCCACAAAAGATTTGGACGAAAACGGAATGATTAGAATTGGAGCCGAAGTAAAACCTGGCGATATTCTAATTGGAAAAATTACACCAAAAGGAGAGTCAGATCCAACACCCGAAGAAAAATTACTTCGTGCAATTTTTGGGGACAAAGCAGGTGATGTAAAAGACGCTTCGCTCAAAGCATCTCCCTCTTTACACGGAGTTGTTTTGGACAAAAAATTATTTGCCAAAGCCGTCAAAGACAAACGCAAACGATCGCAAGACAAAGACGCCTTGAGCTCGCTAGAATTAGAATTTGAAACCAAATTTGTTGAATTAAAAGACAAATTAATTGATAAGCTTTTTAACATCGTAAATGGAAAAACATCACAAGGAGTCATGAACGACTTGGGTGAAGAAGTTTTACCTAAAGGAAAAAAGTATAGCCAAAAAATGTTGAACTCTGTCGAAGACTTTGCGCACCTTACAAAAGGTCAATGGGTAGCCGACGAAGACACAAACAAAATGGTAAACGATTTGATTCACAACTACAAAATCAAATTAAATGATCTTCAAGGATCACTTCGTCGTGAGAAATTTACAATCACCGTAGGAGACGAATTGCCAGCCGGAATTTTGAAACTTGCCAAAGTTTATATCGCCAAAAAGCGAAAACTAAAAGTAGGAGATAAAATGGCAGGACGCCACGGAAATAAAGGAATTGTAGCCAGAATAGTGCGTCATGAAGACATGCCATTTTTGGAGGATGGAACACCAGTAGATATCGTTTTGAACCCACTTGGCGTACCTTCACGTATGAATATTGGGCAGATTTATGAAACCGTTTTGGGATGGGCCGGACAAAAATTAGGTCGCAAATATGCAACACCAATTTTTGATGGCGCAACCTTGGATCAAATCAATGAGTTGACAGACGAAGCCGAAATTCCTCGCTTTGGACACACCTATCTTTATGATGGTGGAACAGGAGAGAGATTCCATCAGCCAGCTACTGTTGGTGTAATTTACATGCTCAAATTGGGTCACATGGTAGATGATAAAATGCACGCCCGATCTATCGGCCCGTACTCCCTTATCACCCAACAACCACTTGGTGGAAAAGCACAATTTGGTGGACAACGTTTTGGAGAAATGGAAGTTTGGGCACTTGAAGCTTATGGCGCATCAAGCACGTTGAGAGAAATCTTGACCGTAAAATCTGATGATGTTGTAGGTAGAGCCAAAACTTATGAAGCAATCGTAAAAGGCGAAGTAATGCCAGAACCGGGATTGCCAGAATCTTTTAACGTGTTGATGCACGAATTGAAAGGACTTGGTTTAGATATTCGTTTGGAAGAATAAATAGTTGATGGTTGAAAGTTGTTGGTAAGTCCAAAAAGGATTTACCAACAACCAACAACTAACAACCAACAACTTAAATTTTCATAATTATGATGAACAACAGAAATAATAAAGACAAAAACCCAGTTATAAAAAGGTTTAACAAAATTTCGATAGGTTTGGCCTCTCCAGAAGCCATCTTGGCCGAGTCAAGAGGAGAAGTGTTGAAGCCTGAAACGATCAATTATAGAACCCACAAGCCAGAACGTGACGGCCTTTTTTGCGAACGCATTTTTGGACCCGTAAAAGATTTTGAATGC
The DNA here is from genome assembly GCA_031384845.1 of Bacteroidota bacterium. Lineage (GTDB taxonomy): Bacteria > Bacteroidota > Bacteroidia > Flavobacteriales > Flavobacteriaceae > Flavobacterium. The sequence goes on along the minus strand of JANNBA010000128.1, from coordinate 18,777 downwards.
GCCTGTGGCAAATACAAACGAATCCGATATAAAGGAATCGTATGTGATCGTTGTGGTGTAGAAGTTACAGAAAAAAAAGTACGTAGGGACAGAGTAGGACACATCAACCTTGTTGTACCAATTGCCCATATATGGTACTTCCGTTCGTTGCCAAACAAAATTGGCTACTTGCTTGGTCTTCCTTCAAAAAAGTTAGACATGATTATCTATTACGAAAGATATGTTGTCATTCAACCTGGTATTGCTACCAATCCAGAAGGGGAACCTATCCACAGATTAGACTTTCTTACAGAAGAAGAATATTTGAACATCATTGACGCACTTCCACAAGACAATCAATATTTGGATGATTTTGATCCAAACAAATTTGTTGCCAAAATGGGCGCAGAATGTATGATGGACTTGCTTGCACGCATAGATCTTGATGCACTTTCTTATGAATTGCGTCATAGTGCAAACAACGAAACCTCAAAACAACGTAAAACTGAAGCCCTCAAAAGACTACAAGTTGTAGAATCTTTTAGAGAATCAAATCTAAACCGTGAAAATCGTCCAGAATGGATGATTATGAAGGTAGTTCCGGTGATTCCACCAGAATTGCGTCCACTTGTGCCGCTAGATGGTGGTCGTTTTGCAACTTCAGATTTGAATGATTTGTACCGTCGTGTGATTATTAGAAACAACCGTTTGAAACGATTGATGGAAATCAAAGCACCAGAAGTTATTTTGAGAAACGAAAAAAGGATGCTACAAGAATCTGTTGACTCCCTTTTTGACAACACCAGAAAAGCCTCTGCCGTAAAGACAGAATCAAACAGACCTTTGAAATCACTTTCGGATTCCCTCAAAGGAAAACAAGGTCGTTTTCGTCAGAACTTACTCGGAAAACGAGTTGATTATTCTGCACGTTCGGTAATTGTTGTAGGGCCAGAGTTAAAACTTTTTGAATGCGGTATCCCAAAAGATATGGCAGCAGAACTTTATAAACCATTTGTGATTAGAAAATTAATCGAAAGAGGTATTGTAAAAACTGTAAAATCGGCGAAGAAAATAATCGACAAAAAAGAACCAGTTGTTTGGGACATTCTCGAAAATGTGATCAAAGGACACCCTATATTATTAAACCGTGCACCAACATTGCACAGATTAGGTATCCAAGCATTTCAACCAAAATTGATCGAAGGAAAAGCCATCCAGCTGCACCCATTGGTATGTACCGCATTTAATGCCGATTTTGACGGAGATCAAATGGCGGTTCACCTACCGCTTGGTCCTGAAGCAATTTTGGAAGCACAACTCCTTTTGTTGGCGTCTCACAATATCCTGAACCCTGCAAATGGCGCACCTATTACTGTACCATCTCAAGACATGGTTTTGGGTCTTTATTATATGACCAAAGAAAGATTATCAACTCCAGAGCATCCAATTTTAGGCGAAGGCCTCACTTTTTATGGTGCCGAAGAAGTCAATATAGCCCTAAACGAAGAAAAATTAGAATTAAATGCCTCTGTAAAAATTAGAGCAAAAGATTTTAACGAAAATGGTGAATTGGTATATAAAATTATCAAAACAACCGCCGGGCGTGTATTGTTTAATGAAGTAGTGCCAGAAGCCGCAGGATATATCAATGACGTTTTGACCAAGAAAAACCTACGGGATATTATTGGACACGTCTTGAGCGTAACAAGTGTACCCGTTACAGCTGCGTTTTTGGATAACATGAAAGATATGGGATACAAATTTGCATTCCGTGGCGGATTGTCATTCTCATTAGGGGATATCAAAATACCAGAACAAAAACAAGGACTTATTGATGATGCCCGCGAACAAGTAGAAGGTATTTCTGCCAACTACAACATGGGATTAATCACAAACAACGAAAGATACAATCAAGTAATTGATGTTTGGACTTCTACAAACGCCATGCTTACAGAATTGGCAATGAAAAATATCCGCGAAGACCAACAAGGCTTCAACTCGGTATATATGATGCTTGATTCTGGTGCAAGGGGGTCAAAAGAACAAATACGTCAACTTACAGGAATGCGGGGTTTGATGGCAAAACCAAAAAAATCTACCGCAGGCGGGGGCGAAATTATCGAAAACCCAATTTTGTCCAACTTTAAAGAAGGACTATCAATTTTAGAATACTTTATCTCTACACACGGTGCCCGAAAAGGATTGGCAGATACCGCACTCAAAACAGCAGATGCCGGATATTTGACACGTCGTTTGCACGATGTATCTCAAGACGTTATCGTAAATACCGTTGACTGTGGCACATTACGTGGCGTAGAAGTATCTGCACTCAAAAAGAATGAAGAAATTGTAGAAGGCCTTGGCGAAAGAATTTTAGGACGTGTAGCACTTCAAGATGTAGTAAATCCACTTACAAACGAAGTTTTAGTAAACGGCGGTGATCAAATCACAGAAGCCTTACTAAAATTAATCGAAGCTGCCCCTATCGAAAAAGTAGAAGTTAGATCCCCATTAACTTGCGAAGCCCTCAAAGGAATTTGCGCCAAATGCTATGGTAGAAACCTTGCAACAGGCAAAATGACACAAAGAGGCGAAGCTGTTGGTGTAATTGCAGCACAATCTATTGGAGAGCCTGGAACCCAACTTACCCTTAGAACCTTCCACGTTGGAGGAGTAGCAGGAGGAATTTCTGAAGAATCAAACATCCTCATCAAATTTAAAGGACGCCTAGAAATAGAAGACCTAAAAACTGTGAAAGGCGAAGACGGCGATGGAAATCACGTAGATATTGTAGTTTCTCGTTCTACGGAATTGAAATTAATTGACGAAAAAACCGGAATTCTATTAAGCACAAACAATATCCCTTACGGATCAAGTATCTTTGTAAAAGATGGTCAAGTAGTTGACAAAGGCGATGTAGTCTGCAAATGGGATCCATATAATGGTGTAATCATCTCAGAATTTACAGGAAAAATTGCATACGAAGATCTTGAACAAGGACAATCATTTATGGTCGAAATTGACGAGCAAACAGGCTTTCAAGAAAAAGTAATTTCTGAATCAAGAACCAAAAAACTCATTCCAACCCTGTTGGTTTATGGAAAAGATAACGAACTTATCCGATCTTACAACCTACCAGTTGGAGCCCACTTGATGGTAGAAAATGGCGAAAAAATTAAAGCCGGTAAAATTTTAGTAAAAATCCCACGTCGCTCTTCAAAATCAGGCGATATTACAGGAGGATTACCAAGAATTACAGAACTTTTAGAAGCCAGAAACCCATCAAACCCAGCAGTAGTTTCAGAAATTGACGGCGTAGTATCTTTCGGAAAAATAAAACGAGGAAACAGAGAAATTGTAATCGAATCAAAATTTGGCGAAGAAAAACGATATTTAGTAAAATTATCAAGCCAAATATTAGTACAAGAAAACGACTTTGTTCGAGCCGGAGTACCACTTTCTGATGGCGCAATCACACCCGAAGATATTCTAAGAATACAAGGACCTGCCGCAGTACAGCAATATTTGGTAAACGAAATTCAAGAAGTATATCGACTCCAAGGCGTAAAAATCAATGACAAACACTTTGAAGTAGTCATTCGTCAAATGATGCGAAAAGTAAGAGTAGAAGACCCAGGAGACACCCTGTTTCTCGAAGACCAACTCATTCACACCAAAGACTTTATCGTAGAAAACGACAAATTATATGGTATGAAAGTGGTGGAAGATGCCGGAGATTCCAAAAATCTAAAAGCAGGACAAATCATCACCTCCCGCGAATTGCGTGACGAAAACTCTTTGATGAAACGAAATGATCAGAACATTGTGGTGGCTCGTGAGGTAATAACTGCTACCGCAACCCCAGTTTTGCAAGGTATTACAAGAGCATCGCTTCAAACCAAATCATTTATTTCTGCAGCCTCTTTTCAAGAAACCACCAAAGTTTTGAACGAAGCAGCCGTAGCCGGAAAAATAGACTATCTCGAAGGCCTCAAAGAAAATGTAATCGTTGGACACAGAATCCCAGCCGGAACCGGAATGAGAGAATATGACCATACCATTGTAGGCTCAAAAGAAGACTTCAAAGAATTTGGCGCAAAAAGAGAATATCATTACTAATTTTTAGGCTATGAATAATCCACAAGAACAACAAATCAATATAGAATTAGACGAGAAAACCGCCGAAGGAATATATTCAAACCTGGCCATTATAAACCACTCATTATCAGAGTTTGTACTCGATTTTGTATGCATTATGCCAGGCCTCCCCAAAGCCAAAGTCAAATCCAGAATAGTATTGACACCACAACACGCCAAAAGGTTGATCAAAGCATTGGCCGAAAATGTGCACCGCTTTGAACTCGCCCACGGCGAAATCAAAGACACCGAGCAACCCGCCATACCCTTGAGCTTTGGGCCAACCGGACAAGCATAAACTAAAAAACCTCCACATTTGGAGGTTTTTTTTTACACTTTTTTTTCCTCTTTTGGGCGTGCCCCTTCGGGTCGGTCTTCGGCTCCCGCTTTTTTGGGCTGGCTGAAAAACGCCAGCCCAAAAAGAGCTCCACCTTCGCCCGCACGCAAGCAGTAGAAAGACGACTTTGTTATTCTAAAAGACAATAAATGCACAATAAACATCTATGCAATATGAATTGTACCTTCACAAAACACAACCAAAACGCCCATAAAAAATCCAAAAAAAGGAAGTCTCTATAAAAAAAACTAAAAAATAAGGAATACTATTTTTTAAAACCTTTCAACAGGAATCCAAAATACCGATAAAACAATACAAAATGAACAAGAATCATAGGCCAAAAAATTCTTAAATGTACTTTGTCAACCATCAAAATAGAATAACACAATAATAACAAAAAACAAAAAAGCGACAAAAGGCTGACGATTTTTTGGTTTTTAATCATTACAAAAACCGCTATTATTATCATTATCGGATTAAACAAAAGCAAATTATAGTTCAACATCAATTCGACATGATTAGATATTATACCAACAAATGCAAGCACAACACCAATCAAACCAATACTAAAAAAATACCCAATTTGAACCCATCTTTTATCAAAAATAAGCACGAATAACAGTATTGAAAAAAAACTATAAAAACTATTCCAAAATGAAAATGAATTTTTTTGGAGGCTGTTTTTATTAATAACACTCACGTTTTCAGATAATTGCTTATTGTTGTTCGTAGAATTTTTTATACCCTCGAGCAGTTGCATAGGCAAAAAAATATGGTCAAATGATTGATCTGTTTTGGCACCAAAAAGCATATTGATACCCATATTTTCATAAAAATAATTTTTTGAATAATCGTCCAAAATCGTTCTGTTGGTTTTCGTAGCATCAGCAATCCTAATCGAAATTTTGTGGTCAAGGTGGTGATTCAACACATCGACAAGCATCGTAGTACAATTTTGATCAATAAATTTATAATGATAAAAACGCTTATCAGAAGCAACCGCAAAACGCAATTCGTCAAAAATAGCCTGCTTTTGAGCGTCAGAAAGTTGCAATTTTTGTTCAAAAACACCTCTTTGCTCATAAACATATTGGTTATAAAAATCTTGAAATTGATCTACAGCAACAAAATAATTCAAATCTCCTTGCACAAATTTTCTATAAAAATCGGGTGTTCTAAAATCAAAATAACCATAATTGAATACAATATCAAAAACCCCTGGCTCAAGCACCCTGATAGCCGAATGTCCAAAAATACTATACAATTCGCTCCCAGCATCGCAACTCAAAACACTTATTGAAGCCATTTTTGAAAGCGCTACCTTTTGTGAAAAGCTTTTTTGCATCATCAAAAAAAGCATAAACATAAACCCGATTTTTGAAAAAGAAATCCGCATTTTTTATTTATATTATCGTTCAAAAATTGATAAATCTACATTTATCGAAAAAACATTAGAATACAAAGCCGCACTTTGATTGCCCAAGTTGGTCAACGCATAATCTATCTGAATACCGCGATATTGAAACCCCAAACCAATATTTGGCTGAAAATCAATACTTTGTGAATTGTCTAATTGTTTGTTTAGCTGAAAATTTCCAACACCCGCACGAGCAAACACGAGATCAGAATAGGCATATTCAAATCCGATAGCGGGATCTATACTCACCGCATTTGAAGCAATTATGGCATTCGTTTTTTCAAAACGAAGATTCATATTGGTCGCTGCCAATAGGCTACTATCATTATGAAATTCCCATTTTTTGGCAACTCCAAATTGGGCATTAGGCAGTGTAATCTCAGAAGTTTCTGGCAAATCTTGATTTTGTCCCACAATTGCCGCCGAAACTGTCGCAAACGCTTCGGTGTCGATGCTCCACACATTATAAGTAGTGGTAACATCACGAATCATCAATCCAAATTGCCATTTATTGTGTTCAAATTGAAGCCCAATATCAAAACCAAATCCCCACGAATTGGCAAAATCTCCAATAATTCTTCTGATTATTTTGGTGTTTATACCATATTGAAATCCGGGCACTTGTAGTTTTCGAGCATACGAAAAAGTAAAACCATAATCTGCAACAGAAAACAAACTAATTCTCGAATAATCAATATTGCCTTGATTATCAATAAGTTGTGTTGTATTCAAAATGTCATCTACACCAAATCTTATTATTGAAAAGCCCCATGCACTTCTGTCGTCTATCGGTTTTGCGTAGGCAGCAAAATCAAATTTTGCAATATTAGCAAAATAGCTTGAATGCATTAGCGAGGCTTGTGTTTGCTCTAGCTGCATCAATCCTGCAGGATTCCAATATCCAGAATTAACATCGCCACTATGAGCCACAACTGCGTTTGCCATACCAATGGCAGCAGCATTTACTCCAATGTTCATAAATTCGTTAGAATATTTTCTAACTATTTGACCTTTAGAGGATAAGCAAAATAATACTAAAACCAAAAAAATAGAATGTTTCAAACTCAAATGTTTTTACAAATATCAAACAAAAAACGTACTTCTCTCCAACTTATTGTATTAAATTTGTTTTCTAAAATATAAAAAATGATTTTGAAAAAACATATTCCAAATACCATCACTTTGATGAACCTTTTTTGTGGTTGCATTGCCTTAGATTTTGCTGCCAAAAATCAGTTTGAAATGGCATTTTTGTTGGTTTGTATTGGCATTTTTCTGGATTTTTTTGATGGCTTTTTTGCAAGATTGTTTAAGGTTTCTAGCCCGTTGGGATTACAGTTGGACTCACTTGCCGATATGGTTACTAGCGGTGTAGTACCTGGATATGTAATGTTTGCCATGCTAAAATCTTCAACAGACAATGTTTTAATCCCTTATTTTGGGTTTATAATTACGCTGGGTGCCTGTTTTAGATTGGCCAATTTTAACATAGATACCAGACAAACAGACTCTTTTATTGGGCTTCCTACACCAGCCAACACGCTATTTGTGATGAGTTTGCCACTAATTCTATCGCAATACAATTCTATATTTATTTTAGAAATGTTTTCAAATCAGTGGTTTTTGATAGGAATCAGTGTTTTAAGTGCTTATATAATGAATGCCGAAATACCGTTATTTTCGCTCAAAATCAAACAATTTTCACTACAGAAAAATTTATTACAAATAGTTTTTTTAGCAAGTTCCTTTTTTATGCTGCTTGTATTCAAATATTTGGGTGTTGCAGTTGTAATTGTTTTTTATGTATTGCTCTCTATTTTTGTTCGGTTTTTTTCCAAAAAGATTATATAAGATCCTTTAATAAAATTTTAGTTTAATATTATAGAATCAAGACAAACGGTTTTTAAACAAAAGAATCCTAAGCTAAAATATTATTAACCAAAAACAAACGTATTTTTTTTTGTTTGAAAGCTTGGCTCGATTGTGGTTTCTTATCTTTACGAAATATTCATTTTTGGAGTATTTTTTTGACAAAAAACGATAAATTTTAATAAATATAATACTATTTATAAATTTTTATCTACATTGCATCACTTTTTGCAAACGTATGGCACAGCACTACAAAATACATTTTGATATTTCTGAACGCAAAATTTTGCTTCGATTTTTTGATGTTTTCTCCGTACTTATCGCACTTTTTATTATAAATGTCTTTTTCGATTTTTATTATTTTAATTTTGATTTTCAACACATTTATTGGATTGCTGTTTTGGCTTTTTATATTAATGTACTTGGTACCGTTTTTGAAATGTACAACCTTCAGGTAGCGAGCAATCAGTTTCAAATCATCAAAAGTATTGTGCTAACTACTTCTACTACAGTCTTATTTTATATTTTGACCCCATTTTTCACACCGGTCTTACCGTCAAACCGCCTTCAAATATTATATTTTTTTATAGCTGTATTTTCCGCATTGTTGTTTTGGCGTATTTTTTATCAAAAATTTATCGCTTCTTACAGATTTGAAAAAAATGTAATTTTGATTTGTGATCGTGAACAAGTGCAGGAATTGGTTGACGGATTAAAAAATATTGACCCACATTTTAAAATAATGGGCTATGTAAATGCAGATATCGAGGGAAATGAAGGTTTCAAATACGATTATATCAAAAATTTAGAGTTAGAAGAATTAGCCAATTTTGTGACTCAAAATCATATTTCTGAAATTTTAATTGCCACCCAAAAAGCTGGCGGCATAACCAAGCCAATTTTTTCTGAATTGATGCGATTTTTACAGAAAGGCTTTGTCATTAGAGAATATACCCACGTTTATGAACTTATGACGCAACGCATTCCGATCCAACATTTTGATAAGGATTTTTATCGTTATTTTCCATTTAATCGCAACAATCACAACAAGCTTTACCTTATCATTGTTAGGGCTTTAGAGTTTTTTATCTCTGTTTTTGGACTTGCATTTGGCTGTTTGTTATTGCCTTTTATATTGGTTGGAAATGCTTTTGGAAATCAAGGCAAATTATTTTACAAACAAACTAGAATTGGAAAAAACGGCAAAAATTTTCAAATTTTCAAACTTCGAACAATGGTTCAAAATGCGGAACAAAAGGGTGCTGTTTTTGCGATTCCAAACGATGAAAGAATTACAAAATTTGGTAATTTTTTGAGAAAATCCAGGATAGACGAAATACCACAGTTTATCAACATTTTGAAAAATGATATGGCACTTATTGGACCACGTCCTGAGCGACCTGTTTTTGTGGAGGAGCTAGCAGAAGTGATGCCTTTTTATAATATTCGCCACGTTATAAAACCAGGTATAACAGGCTGGGCTCAAGTGAATTATGCTTATGGTGAAAGTATTTCAGACAGTTTGGTAAAGCTTCAATATGATTTGTATTATATCAAACATCGAAGTGTTTTTTTGGATATAAGTACACTTATCAAAACCTTTAACACGATGCTATTTTATCGTGGGCAATAAGTTTAGGAATATTACAAATGTAGTGTCAAAATTCAGTCGAACATTAATTTTTGTAACAAACTTGCAAATTCGCCAACAGAATTTGCATCCATCAACCCATGATGAACGTGAACTGAAACCGCAATTTTATGTTTTCCTTTTTTAGAAACCGTCATTTTCCCTACATTTATTTTGGGGCAACTGTCTTCTAATTTGAAGCTTCGCGCGTGCGAAACGCTAGAAAAATTGACCCATGGAACAGCAGAAAAGTGGATCAAATTGGATTGGTCAAAATCTCTGGTAAAAAGTCCTGAAGTGGTTTGAATTCTGGCAATTTCGGTTGCAAGATTGTCTGAAAAACGGTCAAAATCTGGGTCAAATTCAATTTGAGAAAAGCCAAAAGTCTTGTCCATTCTGCCGATAGTAGCCGAAGCATTGATTTTGTCAAAAACAACAACATCTTTGCCAATAATGCGGTATCTAAAAGCTTCGATGGCATTGACTGCGACTAATATTTTGTGAAGATAGACTGCAAAAAAAGATATATTATTTGCCTTTGCATCCAAAAAGGCTTTGGTGCAATCTATTTTGAAAGTCATGCCAAAAAATGGTTCTTCAAAAGAACCAAAAAACTCAAAATGCTCTTTTCTGTTCCAGTTTTGAATGTCTAAAATGGTTTTCATTTTATAAGATTTTTAGAATTTCGGTAATTTTCTCGAAGGTTTTCAAGTTTTGATGCTCTACATGATAATTTACTTTTTCGTGTGCCCAAGTGGTATGAAAAGGAACGTAAAAAGCAGTAGCTCCAAGCTCCAAAACGGGCAATATATCAGATTTTAAAGAATTTCCAACCATCGCAAAATCTTTGGCATCAATATCTAAATGGTTTAATAATTTTTGATAATCTGCTATTTTTTTGTCAGACATGACTTCGATATGATGAAAAAAATGAGCAATTCCAGAACGTTGCAATTTGTTTTGTTGGTCTAATAAATCTCCTTTTGTAGCTACTACTAATGTGTATTTTTGAGACAGGATGTGTAAGGTTTCTGCCACACCGTCAAGCAATTCGATTGGTTTTTCGAGCAATTCTTTGCCAAAACCAATTATTTTTTCGACTGCTTCAACAGAGATAGTTTGGTCAGAAATTTGTAGTGCCGCTTCTATCATCGACAAAATATATCCTTTGATGCCATAGCCATAAATGCTCAAGTTTTTGATTTCGATTTCAAAAAGTGCTTGCGAAATGGCGTGTTGCGACAAATAGGGCGACATGATTTGACAAAATCGATGTTCCATTTCTTGAAAATAGGGCTCGTTGACAAACAAGGTGTCGTCTGCGTCAAAAGCTATAATTTTTGGAGGCATTTTTATTAATTTATTTCTGCACCGTTTGTTACATTTTCTGAATCGGGATTGATAAAAACCAATTTTCCGTTGGCGTTTTTGGTCATCAAAATCATGCCTTGACTATCAACTCCTCGCAAATTTCGAGGGGCAAGGTTGGTCAAAACGGTTACTTTTTTGCCAATGACGTCTTCGGGGGCAAAGCTCTCGGCAATGCCTGAAACGATGGTACGAATATCGATTCCGGTATCAATTTTAAGTACTAATAATTTGTTGGCTTTTGGCATTTTTTCGGCCGCAATGATGGTGCCTACTCGCATATCTATCTTTGCAAAATCGTCAAATTGTATGGCTTCTTTTTGGGGGTTTATGGCGATTGTTTCAACCGAATTTTCGGCAGTATTAGCTGTTTTGGTGGCTGCCAATTTGTCAATTTGAAATTGTATTTCGGCATCCTCAATCTGTGGAAACAATATTTCGGCGGTTCCAATTTGATGATTTGCAGCGATCAAGTTTTGGTTTGTTGCAACATTATCCCAACTTATTTTTTGATTTGATAATTGCAAAATGGCGTCTAATTTTGTGGCTGTAAATGGCAGAAACGGTTCGCACAATACCCGCAGAGCAGTTGCGATTTGAAGGGCAACATACATTTGGGTTTGCACCCGTTCTGGATTTGATTTGATGATTTTCCAAGGCTCTTCGTCGGCAAGATATTTGTTTCCTAAACGGGCAACATTCACCAATTCTCCTAATGCTTCTCGAAAGCGGTAGCGTTCTAAGGAGCTAGAAATGAGTGCTGGAAATGATTGTAAATCTTTGATGGTTTGTATATCTATGTCTAAAAAAGTATTGGGTGTAGGCACAATTCCGTCATAATATTTATGGGTCAGCACCACAACTCTGTTGACAAAATTGCCAAAAATGGCTGCAAGTTCGTTGTTGTTTCTGGATTGAAAATCCTTCCAAGTAAAGTCGTTGTCCTTGGTTTCTGGGGCATTTGCGGTTAGGGCATAGCGCAAAACATCTTGTTTGTCTGGAAATTCGAGTAGGTAATCTGGCAACCAAACGGCCCAATTTTTGGAGGTGGAGAGCTTGTTTCCTTCAAGGTTTAGAAACTCGTTTGCGGGCACGTTTTCTGGCAGAATATAGCTTCCTACGGCTTTTAGCATGGCTGGAAATATAACACAATGAAACACTATATTATCTTTTCCGATAAAGTGAACTAGTTTTGTGTCTGGTTTTTTCCAAAAATCTTCCCAGTTTTTGCCCTCTCGAAGTGCCCATTCTTTGGTGGCAGATATGTAGCCAATTGGGGCATCAAACCACACATACAATTTTTTTCCGAGGGCACCTTCTACCGGCACATCGATACCCCAATCTAGGTCGCGGGTTACGGCACGAGGTTCTAATCCTCCGTCTATCCAAGATTTTACTTGTCCATAAACGTTTGGTTTCCAGTCGTTTTTGTGTCCTATCAAGATCCAATCGGTCAAAAATTGGGTGTATTTTTGTAGGGGCAAAAACCAATGTTTGGTGGTTTTTAGCACTGGAATTTCGCCAGTTATTGTAGATTTTGGGTTTATGAGGTCGGTGGCATTTAGGGTTGAGCCACATTTTTCGCATTGATCGCCATAAGCTTCGTCATTGTTGCATTTTGGGCAGGTGCCAACTACAAATCTGTCTGCCAAAAATTGGTTTGCAGTGGCGTCAAACAATTGTTCGGTTTCTTGTTCTAAAAAATCGCCATTGTTATACATTTTTTTAAAAAATGCTGCCGCGGTTTCATGGTGAATTTTTGCTGATGTGCGGGAATAGTTATCAAAGGAAATTCCAAAATCGAGGAATGATTTTCTGATAATATGGTCATATTTGTCTATGATTTCTTGTGGAGATTTGCCTTCTTTTTTGGCTTTCATGGATATGGCTACGCCGTGCTCGTCGCTGCCGCAAACAAAGGCAACTTCTTTTCCTTGAAGTCGTAGATACCTTGCGTATATGTCTGATGGTACATAGACACCTGCTAAATGTCCTATATGTATGGGGCCGTTTGTGTAGGGTAGTGCGGCGGTGATGGTATATCTTTTTGGGTTTTCTAACATTTTGTGTGTTTTGTGGTGCAAAAATAAGCAATAGAAACGAAAGTTTTGTATTGATTTTGGTTTTATAATGGCTATTGATGTTGTAATTGGGATTTTTGTGAGGTTTGAAATAGTGGTTTTATATTTTTTTATTTTTTAACTAAATTATTGTCATCAAGTTAACATTTTTTGTATGTTTGTATTCATTTCAACTCGTTTTTAACCTTTTAAATCTAAATTATGAATTCAAAATTCACTAATATCGTAAGAAATTTCTTGGCTATTTTGCTTATTATTTTTGGCAGCAACAAGTTTTTGCATTTTATTCCGCTGCCTCCTGCTGTTGGTGCTGCTGGAGATTTTATGAACTCGTTGAACGCTACGGGCTATATTTTTCCGATAGTAGGTGTTTTGGAAGTGGGTATTGGGTTGATGCTTTTTTTGAAAAAATGGATTGCTTTTTCGTTGATTTTATTGGCTCCTATTTCTATAAATATTTTGCTTTTTCATTTGTTTTTGGATATTCCGGGTGTTTCGGCGGCACTTTTGGTGGCGGTTTTGAATGGGATTTTGATTTATAAACATTGGAAACAGTATGTTTCGCTTTTTTATTAAAATGTTGTTTGTGAGCGAATTGTCTCTTGACGGGACAATTTTTAAAATGTTTTTGAAAAACTTGTAAGTCTAATTTAGCCCTGACGTAGCGGCATCCTTTTTGGATTTTCTTTTTCAGAAAATCCAAAAAGATATAGCGTGCGGCAGGACTGTTGGTGTATGAAAGGTAGTCGTGTGCTTCCAAAAAAAAAGACAATTTTTAAATTAAATCTATGCTAATAAAGGTTTTTGGGAGTGCTGTTTTTGGTGTTGAGGCTACGACAATCACGGTAGAAGTGAATATTGACAAGGGAATTGGCTATCATTTGGTGGGTTTGCCCGATAATGCCGTGAAAGAAAGTAGCTATCGGATTGCGGCTGCGCTAAAGAATATTGGGTTTGAAATGCCTGGTAAAAAAATCACGATCAATATGGCTCCGGCAGATTTGCGCAAGGAAGGTTCGGCTTATGATTTGACTCTGGCAGTGGGCATTTTGGCGGCTTCGGGACAGATTAATGCAGCGCGCGTTGCCGATTATTTGATTATGGGCGAAGTGTCTTTGGACGGTGGTTTGCAGCCAATTCGGGGTGCGCTTCCTATTGCTATTCGTGGCAAAGAGGAGGGTTTTAAGGGATTTTTTCTTCCGATTCAGAATGTCAAGGAGGCTGCTATTGTTACAGGTTTGGATGTTTATGGCGTCGAAAATGTGCAGCAGGTTATTGATTTTTTTGAGGGCAAAGGCACTTTGGCTCCTACGGTGATAGATACGCGTGCCGAATTTTATAAAACATTGGATTTTCCAGAGCATGATTTTTCGGATGTGAAGGGACAAGAGAGCATCAAGCGGTGTATGGAAATTGCGGCGGCTGGTGGTCATAACATTATTTTGATTGGCCCTCCGGGATCTGGCAAGACGATGTTGGCCAAGCGTTTGCCCAGTATTTTGCCGCCAATGACCTTGCGAGAGGCTTTGGAAACAACCAAAATTCATAGTGTTGCGGGCAAGCTAAAAGAGGTTGGGTTGATGAATCAGCGGCCTTTTCGGAGTCCGCATCATACGATTTCAAATGTAGCACTCGTGGGTGGGGGCAGTTATCCGCAGCCGGGCGAGATTTCGATGGCGCACAACGGGGTTTTGTTTCTGGACGAGTTGCCCGAGTTTAAGCGGGAGGTGCTCGAGGTGATGCGGCAGCCGCTTGAGGATCGCGAAGTTACGATTTCGCGGGCCAAGTTTACGGTCACTTATCCATCTTCGTTTATGTTGGTAGCGAGTATGAACCCTAGTCCGAGTGGCTTTTTTAACGATCCTGATTCGCCACAAACCTCCTCGCCGCATGAAATGAATCGCTATTTGAGCAAAATTTCGGGCCCCCTTTTGGACAGGATAGACATTCATATCGAGGTTACTCCGGTGCCCTTTGAAAAACTGTCAGACAATCGAAAAGCCGAGAGTAGCGTTGCCATTCGGGAGCGAGTGACCAGAGCACGTGAGGTGCAAACGGCACGCTTTGAAACCTTTGAAACCGTCAATTATAACGCCCAAATGAGCACCAAGTTGATACGAGAATTTTGCAAATTAGACGAGAGCTCGCTGTTGCTGCTCAAAACGGCTATGGAGCGGCTGCATCTTTCGGCACGCGCATATGACCGAATTTTGAAGGTTTCGCGCACCATAGCAGATCTTGAGGGCGACGAATCCGTTGGCGCATCGCATATTGCCGAGGCGATACAATACCGCAGTTTGGATCGTGAAGGATGGTTGGGATAAAACATTTGATTTGAAGTAGAAGCAATATGAAAACATTGGTTCTATAAGATTTATTTTATTTGTATAGTTTCAGTGGATATAACATTTGTTACCGATATCACATTTTTGGCTTTTTTGAAACTGTTTTTGAAATTCTAAAAAAAGCACTATTTTTGTATTCAAAATAATAGAAAAAATAAATTATGAAAATTGCTGTAGTAGGTGCAACCGGAATGGTAGGCGAGGTAATGCTAAAAGTATTAGCAGAAAGAAATTTTCCTGTGAGTGAACTGATTCCTGTGGCTTCAGAAAAATCTATTGGGAAAGAAATCGAATTTAACGGTAAAAAATATAAAGTAGTTGGTATGCAAACGGCTGTAGATATGAAGGCAGATATTGCGCTTTTTTCTGCGGGTGGAGAAACATCGCTAGAATGGGCACCCTTGTTTGCTGAGGCTGGCACTACCGTAATCGACAATTCATCGGCGTGGAGAATGGATCAAACCAAGAAATTAATTGTACCCGAAATCAATGCTCATACGCTTACCAAAGAAGACAAGATTATTGCAAATCCAAATTGCTCTACGATTCAAATGGTGATGGTCTTGGCACCACTTCATAAGCTTTTCCAAATCAAACGCATTGTTGTTTCTACTTATCAATCTATCACAGGTACTGGGCTAAAAGCAGTTCAGCAACTTGAGAATGAATATGCTGGCACACAAGGCCCTATGGCATATCATTATCCGATTCATCGTAATGCAATTCCGCAATGTGACTCTTTTGAAGAAAACGGATATACCAAAGAGGAGATGAAGTTGGTTCGAGAAACCCAAAAAATTCTAAACGATTTTACGATTGCAATTACTGCAACGGCGGTACGCGTGCCAATTGTTGGGGGTCATAGCGAGGCGGTGAATGTTTGTTTTCATAAGCCATTTGAAATTAAAGGCATACAACAAACACTAAATCAAACCGAAGGAGTGGTTTTGCAGGACGATCCAGCGAGTTTTAGCTATCCAATGCCCTTAAATGCACATAATCAAGACGCAGTTTTTGTGGGACGTATTCGCCGTGACGAAAGCCAAGAAAACACTTTGAATATGTGGATTGTTGCAGACAATTTGCGCAAAGGAGCGGCTACAAATACAATTCAGATAGCAGAATATTTGATTGCAAATCAACTTGTTTAAATAATATGTCGGTCAAAGTAGATGTTGTATATTTGTTATAAGGTATTCGTTTTAAGTTGTTTGTCATAAGTTATTCGTTTAAGCTATTCGTTTAAGTTATTCGTGGCTTTTCAAGACACATTATTTTCAACCAAAAACAATCCCTAACCACAATTCTCAAAGTTTGTCATGTTGAAAGTATCTCACGGCAAAGTCTGAAATTAGAAAGTTGGGTAATGAAACGTAGCATCACAACACCAAAGCCCCGCCCAACACGAATCCCCGCAGTTTGTCATGCTGAAAGCATCTTACGGCAACATCTACACATAGAAAGTTGGGTAATGAAACTTAGCATCACAACACCAAAAACTTTTTTATGTAGTTTCTACCCAAACAGTTTTCAACCAACACGGATTCGTAAGATCCTTTCAGGATGACAAACTGGGTGGGGGCGCAACTTGGGGGCAAACTATTCTATACTCTATACTCTATACTCTATATTCTATATTCTATATTCTATATTCTATATTCTATATTCTATATTCTATATTCTATATTCTATATTCTATATTCTATATTCTCTATTGACATACAGGGTGGAGTCTTGAGAGCGCAATTATCCGAAATTAATGTTATTTGTCAAAATAATGTCCAATAGCTGCAACTACAAATACAGTTACAATTTCCTCATCAACCCGATAAACGACTCGGTCTTTTTTGTTAATTTGCCTTGACCAAAAACCATTATATTGGTATTTTAAAGGCTCTGGTTTTCCAATTCCTGCATAAGGGGTTTCTTCAAGCTCAATAAAGATTTTTTCTAGGGTTTGAATGGTTAATCGATTTCCAGATTTAAAATGTTTACGAATGTGTTTTAAGGCTTCTTTGGTCACTTCAATCCTAAACTTTCCCATATATTGTTGGTGTCAACCGTTTTACAATCGCCATTTTTTATGTCATTTTCGGATTTTTTCATTATAGCAACAAACTTTGGGTCGTATTCGTCTTTCTTTTGTTTTTTTACCAATACTTTAGGCTTTACAAATTCAACAAATGGAAAGGTTTTTAGCATTTCGACAACAATTTTTGCTTGTTTTGAGGTGTTCTTTATAATAATAGTTTCCATAAAAACATTGTTTTTTAATGTTCAACAATATTAATCAATATTTTTTTGTCTTCCAAAAATTATAATCCATTTTTTCTAAATTTTGGAAAATACAGTTTCAGCAAAGAACAAATTCAATAGTGAATTTTGTGTTATTTGTTGAAGCTTTATTGTGAACCCTTCAATTTTAAACATTCACAAAAAACGAATAACACAAATGTTCAAATTTGTTGAAAACTTTTGATTTCTCAATACACAAATCAAAAATTTATCTCTATTTTTGTTACTTCAAAGAACAGCCGAATTTATTCGAGGTCTTAAATCAGATTAGCTCAAAACGGGGTCCTAACCATTATTTTGAGCTTTTTTTGTGCCCAAAAACGACCTAAAAAAAAGTGAATATCAAACCGTTCTCACAAACCTATAAGCCTTTGTGATTTATTAAAAATAACATGTTTTTTGTAAAAAAAATCTCTTTTCTATGAAAATAAATAATAAATAACGAATTTTTTCGCTTTTCCTGCTTTTTTAAAAATCAACAGCACGGGTTTTTCAACTTGTCCGTATGGTTTTGCAAACTCGTCAGGATGAGATTCAAAAAGTGTCGGCATCAAAAACAGGGTTTGAATAGGTTTTTTGGTTGTTTTTTTAAAAAAAAAAAGACCCCGAACAACCGAAGTCATTCGAGGTCTTAAATCAGATTAGATTAAAAAATTGCGGGGTCCTAACCCAATTTTTTAAATTCTAATCGCAGCAACATGGTTTTGAACCGCTTTCCGGGTCTGAACAAAATGCGGCTTTTGACAACCGAATTTGCGTTGACCTCCATGGCGGTGTTGGCTCCAATTGCGCTAACGCTAATCTGAAACGTTCCCAAGCAGCCCACCCGAACAATGCGGCCTTGCGCGAGCTCGTCGATCACGTTGTGCTCCAAACCAAGAAGCACTGCCATACAGTCACTTTCGGTTACCGAGCTTTGATACGAAATTAACGCAGCAAGGCGTTCAAAATTTACTTCGCCATCTGCAACGGCAGTGGCATAATACTTCCCAGGTGCATTTTGATCCTGAGGGTTCTTCCGTAGAAGGGCTTTCAACTTTATTCCCATTATTATTAAATTTAAGGAATTATTAAAAAAAATTCTTGCAGTATGTTCACAAAAGGATCACCCTCACAAGATTACAAAGTTAGAACAGTCTTTTGATTTATAAAAGAGCTAGTTATCCACATTTTGCTTGAGTTTTAAACATATTCAAAAAAAGCCTGTTTTTAAAACATTTTTGTAACAATCTGTAAACAAACAAGTTAATTTTCGTAAAAAGACACAATCTCAGTAAATAGGGGTGTTTTTGTTTTTGCAAAAAAATCAGAGAGACAGC
>JANNBA010000037.1:0-28362 GCA_031384845.1 Bacteroidota bacterium | reverse complement strand
TAAAAACAACACTTTTTCATATTCATTTTTTGTGTGATTAATGATCCATAATTTTATCAAAAAAACTGGTAATTTGGCTGTTTTTTTGTTTCTTAACCCTTTTACCTGCTCACAATGATAGGCACATATTGAAAAACTGAGCTATCGTATAAGACTTTATTTTGTCATTTCCGAGCCATCTGGATTTGAGAGTTTACCTGCTGTTCGCTCCGTCAGACGACAGCTCTTTTTTCCAAAATTTTTCCAAAATATAAAAGTTAGGTTCTAAATAATTAAACTCAAACTTTATACTCTCAACAGATTTACCTTCTAAATATACTATCTTCCCTTTTTCTATAGAAACAACATCTTTTATAGATATAACTTTATCACCAATATAAACATATTTGTCAGAAAACTCGATTATTTTGTTTTTAGTTGAATTTTTAAAAAAATTTATATAAACAAAAACCATTCCCAATATAGAAAGAAAAATGCCAAAATAATATGATATGTAAATATTCCAACATAGCACAAAAAATATTATAAAAAATATTATAATCGAATTAAATGTATTAAAAGAAGACAGCCCTGTTGTTAAATTATATTTCTTCATAACTGATAAATTTAGTGAACCGAAAGTACATAAAATTATAATATTACTAATATGATACAGAATCATACCAAATTATTTACTAGACAAGAAAATCCTTCCATATCAATTTGGTAAATCAAAAGAAAATTTGGCAGAAGCTAGATTAATTTCCACCCCAATAAATAATTTTCCCTCAAGGTTTATTAAAGTATGTGTAGAATAAATCCTTGCTTTTTCACCATTACTCTTTTCAACACCCACTTGTAAAAGTGATGAAAATCCTCCTTGTATATATCGGGTAGCTTTATTTTTACTATTATTATACCCATAACTAGTATATTCATAACCTGCCTCAATGTTACCATATAGTCCTGTTGCTGCAATTTTTCCACTATATCTCCTTTCTCTTTTACCATTTGGATTTAAAAACCTGTCTTCTATATTATTTCCGATAAAATACCATCCATCTCGATTATATTCTACTAGTGTTGTAGTTAAAGGACTAAAATCGTATTCAAATTTTTCAACAGAAAATCCTGCTTGTAAGCCAGCTGTAATCCTAAAATTAGTATTTTCATTAGCCTTGAAATTAAAATCTTTAACCGCTTTAAAATTTTTTACCGATGGAGCTCTACCATCTATTCCCTCTGGGTCGTTAATTATTTTGCTTCCTCTTCTATATCCAGAAAAAGGATTGCCTACCCATTCCCCTAAAGTTCCACCACTAGCTTGATATGCTAATGCAGCATTACTATTCCAACCACTACCACCTAACCAGTTTCCTAATTCTTGCCAAAACCCCCCATCAGGATCAATACCTGTTATCGGATTATTCCCCATCCCCAAATATGGACTGGCATATTGCCCCATAGGATCCGGACTCATCCACCACCCAATCCTGCCATCCCAAAGCCTTAGCTGAAAAGCCTCCATGCCTGTTTCTGGGTCAAGCTCTTGCCCTTGAAAGGCGTATCTATACAAACCATCAGTAGTGGTTTTATTGGGCATTGGAGAGCCAAACGGGCAACAATCTGTTTTGTTGGTTAATGATAATAAACCCGTGGCGGTTTTGGTTATCACCGCACGAACATTGCCTGTTTTGAAAAATTACAATATGTTTAGGAACTTTTTACCGATACAATTTTAATAATTATTTCGTTATAAAACAAACTAACACATCTTTTATTTGAAAGCACCTAATCTTTTGAATAAAACTTCTGTAGATTTTGTTTAAAGATGCGCCAGATTTTAATCAACACTTTTGATGCTTTACACAAAAAAAAGCCTCTACATTTCTGTAAAGGCTTTCTACTTTTGCTCCCTCTCTTGGGCTCGAACCAAGGACCCTCTGATTAACAGTCAGATGCTCTAACCAACTGAGCTAAGAAGGAAAGTGTGTTTCACTTTTAAAGCGGTGCAAATATAAGATTTAATTATTTTTTTGCAAACTATTTTTAATTTATTTTTAATTTTTTAAAAAAAGCTATCCATTATTAGTTGAAACAAATCTTTTCCAAAAGTTAATGCCATTAAAGTCAACAAGATAACCATTCCCACAGTTTGAACATGACCCGACGCATTTTCGCTTAATTTTTTGCCAGTTATCATTTCAGCAATAGTAAATAGGGCATGACCTCCGTCTAAACCCGGTATTGGCAACAAATTCATAAACGCCAATCCTATCGAAAACAAGGCCGTAAAGTTCCATATAAATTCCCAATTCCATTCGTTTGGTAACGCTCGTGCAATTCCAATTGGACTTTTTACGTGCTTATAAGCCTCTGTTTTTGGGCGCAATATCAATTTGAATTGTTTTACATTATATACCAATAACTGCCCAGATTCTTTGACAGCCTCCGGAATTGCTTCTAAAAGGCTCAATTTATTGATGACTTGATAGTTCAATTTGTCTTCAGATTTTGCCTGAAATCCTAATTTTCCGTCTTGATTTACTTTGGTTTTCAAATCAATATCTTGCCCATTTCTGTTCACAGTAATCAAAACGAATTGGTTTTTGTGTTGTAAAAGACTATCTGTCAATACATCAAAAAATTCAAATTTATGCCCGTTTATAGCCATTAGTTTGTCTCCCTTTAAAGCACCTGCTTTTGCAAATTCAGATTTTGGTGTCAAAGAATCAACTACAATCTGTCGCAATCTTGGGGAAATAAAATTTTTGCCCTCTGTATTCAAAATAGCGCCTTTTTGCGCATCAGTCAAAATGATAGTTTTTGTGCTTCCATTTCTGTCAACCACAACACGATCTCCAAGCAAAATATCCAAAACCATTCGATTAAAACGGGGTTGATGCTGCCCATCGACGCTCAAGATTTTGTCACCGTTTACAAATCCGGCATCCAAGCCTGCAGCTCCAAATGCCAAACCGTTTTGTTGGCTGGTAGCTGTAGAAATATATTTTTGACCATAATTGGTATATACCATCACATACAAAAACCAAGCTAAAAGCAAATTCACAATAATACCGCCCAACATAATAATGAGTCGCTGCCAAGCTGGTTTTGACCTAAATTCCCATGGCTGTGGCGGTTGGTTCATTTGTTCCAAATCCATACTCTCGTCGATCATACCCGAGAGTTTTACATAACCCCCAATTGGCAACCAACCAATGCCCCATTCGGTATCGCCAATTTTCTTTTTGAATAATGAAAAACCGGCATCCATAAAAAGATAAAATTTTTCAACCCGAACCTTAAACATTTTTGCGGCAACATAATGGCCCAACTCGTGTAATATCACCAATATAGAAAGAATAAAAAGTATTTGTGCTAATTGTATCATCTAATTTTTTAAATTTATAATCGACAAAAGTAACGATTTCTGTTTAATTTATTTTAGTAAGAATTTAAAACTTTGTTAATTATTATGGAACCTGTTTTTCAAAAAAAATAATTACCTTTACATATTAATCTAAAATGATGCCAAAAATAAAAACTGCCTTGCTAGCTTATGGAATGTCTGGAAAAATTTTTCACGCCCCTTTTCTGGATCTAAACCCAAACTTTGAGCTTGTTGGTGCTTGGGAGCGAACTACCAAAAACATTCAAAATGAC
The DNA here is from genome assembly GCA_031384845.1 of Bacteroidota bacterium. Lineage (GTDB taxonomy): Bacteria > Bacteroidota > Bacteroidia > Flavobacteriales > Flavobacteriaceae > Flavobacterium. The sequence continues at coordinate 24,717 of JANNBA010000037.1, read as the reverse complement.
TATCCAAACACCCAAAGTTTTGCCAGTATAGAAGCATTATTGACTGCAAACATAGACCTTGTAATCATCAATACTCCAATAGATACCCACTTTGAATATGCCAAAAAAGCATTACAAGCAGGCAAACATATCTTGGTCGAAAAAGCATTTACAACAACACTAAAAGAAGCACTGTATTTGCAAAAATTGGCCCAAAAGCTACAACTCCAATTAGCAGTTTTCCACAATCGCCGCTGGGATAGCGACTTCAAAACCGTTGCACAAATCCTAAAATCTGGCAAACTAGGTGAGATCGTGGAGGCCGAGTTTCATTTTGACCGCTACAACCCTAGTTTGAACCCAAAACCGCACAAAGAAACCCCCACTATCGGTGCAGGCCTCCTCAAAGATTTAGGATCACACCTTATCGATCAAGCCCTACATTTGTTTGGTATGCCAACAGCCATTTTTGCCGATATTCGCCATACACGCCATCAATCTCAAGTAGATGATTGTATAGATATATTGCTGATTTACAGTAGTTTTAGAGTTCGTCTTAAGTCTAGTTTCTTTGTTCGACAGCCCATTCCGTCCTATATATTGCACGGCAAAAACGGCTCTTTTTTAAAGCCAAGGGGCGATTTACAAGAAGCCCATCTCAAACTCGGACTCAAACCAAATTTACCCAACTGGGGAACAGAAAATGCTTCAGAAAAAGGACTTTTGCATACCCAAATTGGAACCCAAATCACCAACCGCAAAGTCAAATCACTCAAAGGCAATTATATGCCCTTTTTTGACCAACTTGCAGCTGCTCTAACACAAAATACACCATTGCCCGTAACTGCGCAAGAAGGTGTCAACGTGATGAAAATCATCGAATTAGCTATCAAAAGCAATACGAAAAAAAGAATAATCAAAATTAGTTGATTTCTATTTGGGCGTGCCCTTTCAGGTCGGTCTTCGGCTCCCGCTTCCCGAGAAAAACGGGAGAGCTCCGCCTGCGCCCTCACGCGAGAACGGTGTTTATAGAAATATCAAATTTAGATACATCTAAAAATGAAACGCTGTAAGAAAGTATTGCAAGCAACAAATTAATTTTTTTCAGCAAAGAGAAAAGAAAATAAATTCATTTTCCCTGTGCTGAATAGTAAAACCTGTTTTATTTGAAAGCTTTTTCTGCCGGAAAATAAGCGTTGTCGCCCAATTCTTCTTCGATGCGAAGTAGTTGGTTGTATTTGGCCATTCTGTCAGAACGTGATGCAGATCCTGTTTTAATTTGACCACAGTTTAAAGCAACGGCCAAATCTGCAATAGTATTGTCTTCGGTTTCGCCAGATCGGTGCGACATCACAGAGGTATATCCAGCACGATGTGCCATATTAACGGCTGCAATTGTTTCTGTTAGGGTGCCAATTTGGTTCACTTTTACCAAAATTGAGTTGGCTATTCCTTGGGTTATGCCGCGTGATAATCTCTCGACATTGGTAACAAAAAGGTCGTCTCCAACAAGTTGTGTTTTGTTTCCAATTTTTTCTGTAAGGTATTTCCAGCCTGCCCAATCATCTTCATACATACCATCTTCGATAGAAATGATAGGATAATTTGCGGCCAATGAAGCCAAATAATCAGCCTGTTCCTCTGAAGTTCTTATTTTTCCGGATGGCCCTTCAAATTTGGTATAATCGTATTTTCCGTCAACATAAAATTCTGATGCCGCACAATCCAACGCGATCATAATTTGATCTCCAAAGGTATATCCAGCGTTTTCTACAGCTTTTTTGATGGTTTCGAGAGCATCTTCTGTACCTCCTGCTAAATTAGGCGCAAATCCACCTTCGTCACCAACGGCAGTTGATAAATTTCTATCGTGCAATACTTTTTTGAGGTGGTGAAATATTTCGGTACCCATTTGCATAGCATGCGAAAATGAAGTTGCCTTCACGGGTATAATCATAAATTCTTGAAAAGCGATTGGTGCGTCAGAATGGGAGCCTCCATTGATAATATTCATCATTGGAACCGGCAATGTATTGGCCGAAACACCTCCAATGTAGCGGTATAATGGCAATCCCAACTCATTTGCAGCTGCTTTTGCGACAGCTAATGAAACACCCAAAATGGCATTAGCACCAAGGTTTGATTTATTAGGTGTGCCGTCAAGATCAATCATTGTTTTATCAATCAAATTTTGTTCAAATATGGATAGACCTAATAATTCTGCAGCAATTGTTGTGTTTACATTTTCAACTGCTTTTTGAACCCCTTTCCCAAGGTATGCTTTGCCTCCGTCTCGCAATTCTACGGCTTCATGCTCGCCAGTTGAAGCGCCACTTGGCACAGCGGCACGACCCAATATGCCATTGTCTGTGATTACATCAACTTCTATTGTTGGATTGCCTCGGGAATCAAATATTTGTCTGGCGTGGATTTTGATAATGATACTCATTTTTATGATTTTAGATTGGATTTATAATTAGTGGTACAAATATATTATTTATTCGTCAAATCAATTTACCTTTTTTTTGAATCTTATTAACGAAATCGTTATAATTTTGGGTTTTTTTAAATTTAAAATAAAATTTTTTTGGGATTAGGTATTTATAGCAATCAAAGCTGCTATTAGGGTGTCTATTTCCTCAAAAGTATTGTTATAACAAAATGATATTCTGATGCTTGGTGGTTTTAAATCTTCTGGAGATAAAATCTCGTTGAGTACGTGGGATCCTTTTAGACTGCCTGATTGACAAGCACTTCCGCGTGAAACTGCAATTCCTTTTAAATCTAAATGAAACAACAACATTGCTGCTTTGTCTGTGGCAATAGGCAGCATAACATTCAAAATATAGGGTGATGCTGCTTCAGAATCACCGTTTATTTTTAGATTTATAAAATGTTTTTTGAGGTTTTTGAGGGTATAATTTTTTAATGCCAAGATGTGATTTGAAATGTCATCCAGCTCTTCTACAGCCATTTGCAATGCTTTTGTCATGCCAACAATGTTGTGAATTGACTCTGTGCCAGGGCGCAAACTTTTTTCTTGTTCGCCACCAAAAAAAAGCGGTTTTATGGGCAACCCTTTTTTTATATAAACAAAGCCGGCACCTTTTGGGCCGTGAAATTTGTGGGCACTCGCTACCAAAAAATCAATTGGCAAACGGGTCAAATCTACGGGTATCTTTCCAATGGCTTGAACCGCATCCGTGTGAAAAAAAGCCTTGTACTGATTACAAATTTTAACAGTTTTTTCGATATTCAAAAGGTTTCCAATTTCATTATTAACAAGCATTAATGAGACCAAAGTAGGTTTGTTTTGCGATAGCAACGCTACCAAATGTGTCAAATCGACTTGGCCGTTTGGGTCTGTTTGAACAAAGTCAACCTCTATATCTTCGCTTTTTTTTAGGGCTATAATTGTTTGCAAAACAGCTTGATGTTCGATTTTTGAGGTGATAATTCGGCGCAAATTCAAATCACAAACGGCACTTTTCAGTATCCAGTTGTTGGCTTCTGTTGCACCCGATGTAAAAATAATTTCGGCTGAAGTTGCGCCAATCAAAGTGGCAATTTTTTTTCGCGAAAGCGCAACAATGCTTTTAGAATGTCTGCCAAAACTGTGTGTCGATGATGGATTTCCAAAATCGGCTTGCAAAGATTTTGTCATTTCAAAAATCACTTCGGGACGCAAATACGTGGTAGCAGCGTTGTCTAAATATATGTTTTTCATCTCGGCAAAGTTATGAAATTTTGAATTGAGAAACCCGATCCATTTTACAAATTAGATTTCATTTTTTTTGATTAAATTTGCACCAAATAAAAATACATGAAACGATTTTTTGCATTATTTACAGTTTTGTTTTTGCTCGCCAATTGTGACGATGGAAATATCGAAGCGGCTTCGTTTGATTTTGCTGAAGCAAAAGTGGCGTCGTGTGGCTCGGGTACGGCTAATTTTTTTATCTATAATGCTAAAGATAAACGAACTTTTATTATAAAAATTGCCGAAAGTAATTTTAAAAACTTGATAACTCCAAGCAACAATCCCATTGTTTTGAAGATCGATAATGCTTCAAACAAAGTGATTTACCGGGAGTATTCTGACAATATCTCATCAGAAACGCTATGTGCCGCTATTCCTGTGAGCACTCCAACAGTTTCAAAAGAGTGGGTTGCTGTGGGCGGAAATATCGTAATTAAGACTACCGTTGTAAAGGTAGAAAATACTGATGGCTCCTCGACAATTTCTGGATATAACCACAGTATTTCATTCGAAAATATTGCGTTTGAAACTGGAAATGGGCAACAAAAAAACGATTTAATCGAGTTTGGAAAATATTTTACTTCGGCGGTTTCTATTGTAAATTTCACGACTTTGCAAACCAAAAATTGTGGGACAAACACTTTTTTTTACAAATATTCGAGCAATCAAGCAATGAGTTTGTTAGCAAACAGTAGCCTTTTTGACACCAATATTTTGGGCACTCCAAAAACACAATTTATTGATAATCTGAGCAATAAGTTGGTTTACAATATTTATAATCCAAATTCGGGCACTTTGACAGACGATTATTTTTGTAGTACAACGCTTCCAGTTTTTCCAACAATTTTTGAAAATTGGATTGCTGATAATGGAGCCGACACAAACGGATTTATTTCTGGTCAAATAGAAGTTACAACGGCAAGTAATGGGGTTGGTAAATTTTCGCACACGATTGTACTAAAAAACATCCATTTTTCTAAAGGTGAAATTGGTTTTAAATTGGCTTCAAAATATGTTTTTGGAATTTATAACGACTAATTTTTAAAAATAAGTGGCAAAGCATAATGATCTTGGCAAAAAAGGAGAAGAAATTGCAATTGCTTTTTTGCAAAAAAAGGGTTACGAAATTCTTGATCTCAATTGGACTTTTCAGAAAGCAGAAATTGACATTATCGCCAAATTGCAAAATACTTTAGCTATAATTGAGGTAAAAACAAGATCGAGCTTAACTTTTGGCCTGCCGCAAGATTTTGTGAAGCCAAAGAAAATCCAACTTTTGGTCAAAGCCGTCAATCAATATGTAATTCTAAACGATTTGGATTTGAACGTTAGATTTGACATTATAGCGATACATCATCACAATAATAATTTTGACATCGAGCATTTAGAAAATGCTTTTTACCATTTTTGAATGTTTGATTTGTAACATTTTGTTTTTATTTATACATTTGGCATAAAAATAAAACAAATATAATGAAAACTGTATCTTCAATTGTAGAAAATTATATCAAAAACAAACCTTTTTTGTTAACAGGTCTTTCGCAAGGTATCATCAATTTGACCTCGCTTTCGCGAAATATGATGCAAGAATTGAGCGGTGATTTTCCAAAAGATGTCAAACAAGGCGCCATCGTGATGGCACTAAAAAGACTTACGATCGACTTGGATTTTCGCATTAACAATCGCATTTTGAGGGTGCTAAAAAATATTGGCGAAATTACGGTTCGGTCTTCACTTTGTGATTATACTTTTGTGATTTCGAACACAATTTTAGACAAGCAGGCCGAGCTAATCACTCAAATAAAACCTTTTCAGGACGTTTTTTATACTTCGTCAAGAGGAGTTTCAGAAACTAATATCATGGTAAGTGAAAGCGTAAGTCTAATGGTTGAAAAATTATTTGAAGCAGAAAAATTATTGCTCAAGTTGCCCAATTTGGCTTCGATTACCGTCAAATTGCCACAGGATAATGTGTCAACTCCTGGATTGTATTATTACATTTTTCAGCGATTGGCTTGGGAGGGCATTGTCATAAATCAAGTTATTTCAACCTCAAACGAATTTACAATTTTGGTAGCAGACGATCAAGTTGAGCTGGCTTTTGGTATCATAAAAGATTTAAAAAAAATTGTTTAAAAAAAATAAGTATATTTGGCATTATTTTTTATACTAAATCAAATGAAAAAAATTATCCTAGCCGCCTTGCTTCTATGCAACATTGTTGCGTTTTCTCAAAATGAGATTGCAAAAAAAGTGAACAAATTGATTGAAACCAACAAATATTTTGAGCCGTTTTCTGTGTTTAAAAACCAGCAACTTGTTGTAAATAAAGATATTAATGATGTTGTTGCAAATGCAACAATATTGGAAATTAATAATGTTGAAATCAACAAAATTGTTTCACTCAAGCCAGAATTTTTAGAATTGACAATCCCTTTTCAAAATAAAAGTGTAGCCGTTCAATTGTATAAAACAGACATTTTTGCAGAGAACTTCCACATTGACACCAACAAATCTTCTAATATAGGCTATGAAAAAGGTTGCTATTATAGAGGAATTGTAAAAAATGATTCTAAATCTGTAGTATCTTTTAATTTTTTCAGAAATGAATGTAATGGTATCATTTCGAATGATGATTTTGGAAATTTGGTTATAGGAAAATTGAATACTCCTGGAAATGAAACCCAATATATTGTCTATTCAGATGCAGATTTGAAAGTTTTAAATTCCTTTGAGTGTCACACAAAAGAGAGTGAAGGCGTGCACGAAACACCTGAAAAAAACACTACAGAGAGCACACTATCAGCTAGATGTGTTACCTTTTATTTTGAAGTCGATTATAATATTTACCAACAAAACAATAGTAATGTTACCACAACAACCAATTGGATGACATCTGTTTTTAATAATGTTCAAACACTTTATAATAATGATGGAATTACGGTTTCGTTAAAATCTATGTATATTTGGACCACACCAGACAGTTATTCAGGTAGTGGATCGTCTGATTATTTATTTCAATTTAATGCGCTTCGCCCGATTTTTGATGGAGATGTTGGTCAACTTATTGGTATAGATCCCGGCGGGTTGGGCGGTGTTGCTGTAACAATAAATGGTTTATGCAGCAACAACAATTTTAGTTATAGCGATGTAGATATATCGTATAGTGCTGTACCCACATTCTCGTGGACCGTTCAAGTAATTACGCACGAGTTTGGCCATCTTTTGGGTTCGCGTCATACACATTCGTGCAGTTGGAATGGTAATAATACGGCTATCGACAATTGCGCACCTTTTGCATTAGGTGCCAGTTGGGAAGGAGGCAGTTGTATGACTACACCGCCTACAATACCAGCAAAACCTGTAAAAGGTACGATTATGAGTTATTGTCATTTGGTCTCTGGAGTGGGTATCAAATTTGCAAATGGATTTGGGCCACAGCCAAAAGATGCAATTCTAAACACCGTAAATGCGGCCAACTGTTTGAGTACAGATTGTATCAATACTTGTATAAATAATGTAACTTCTATCGAAGCTATAAATGTAGGCGAAACTTCTGCAACGATTCATTGGACAGAAACTTTGGGCACATTTTCTGACCAAGTTGCGGTAACATCTTTAGACGGAAATCCAACAAATTGGTTTACCTCGCCTACAAATGATTATTTGGCAGATGGCTTGACGGCAAATACTTATTATAAAGCCTTTGTCAGAAAAAATTGTAGTGGCGGTCTTGAAGGACCATTAAATACAAAGATTTTTGCAACAGCAGGCGATTTTTGTAGTGGAATAACCCTTACAGACACAGGCGGTTTAACGGGTGATTATAAAGATTATGAAAATATCACTAGAATTATCATTCCAACAAACCCAAATGCTAAAGCAAAAATTACTTTTACTGCATTTGATTTAGAGTTGGATTATGATTATCTTCATATTTATAATGGTCACGACAGCAGTTTTCCAGAGTTAAGCCCTGGACTTGGATTTACAGGAACCACAATTCCTGATCCAATAGAATCTACTGCTGATGACGGCGCACTAACCTTAAATTTTTATTCAGATGGAGGTGTAATTGCTCCGGGATATATCGCCACAATTTCGTGTTTGACGCTTGGTGTTTCCAATTTGTCTCCTTCAATAGACTTTTCGTATGCGCCAAATCCAACAACTTCAGAGGTTGTGATTCACTCTAAAACACAAATGGAAGAGGTTTTGGTATATAATATTCAGGGCCGACTTTTGCTTCGTAAAAGCATAAAAAACCTTGATGCTATTGTAGATATGGCTGATTTTGCCAAAGGCACCTACTTTTTTAAACTAAAATTCGACAACCAAGAATCTAACTTTAAAATTTTAAAACAATAAATCAATTTAAAATATGGAACATTTTATCATAAAACTGCATGCTGGTTTTGCTTATTTATCATTAATTCTATTGATTTATGCGCTTGCTAATACCTTTTTGGCAAAAAATGCTAACCGCGAGTTTACCGCAAAAGATAGAAAAATAGCACTTTTTGCGCTTATCTTTGCACATTGCCAATTGCTCATTGGACTTGTAACTTATTTTGTTTCGCCTTTAGGTAAAGCTGTTTTTGGACAAATGACCAATGCTGATTTTAGACTTACATCGCTTGAGCATCCCTTGGTCAATATTGTTGCGATAATATTGATAACGATTGGATGGTCTAAACACAAAAAAACCAACATTAGTGCTGAAAAATTTCAAAAAATATTTGTCTTTTATGGTTTAGGTTTGATTCTTATTTTAAGCAGAATTCCTTGGAAGCTGTGGTTTTAATTTTTTTTTGTGCATTCTAATACCATTTCTTGATTTTAAAATATATGGACATTGCCATGGCTATCAAAAACATGGTGCCTATCACAATATAATATCCGTTATGATAGTCTAACTCTGGCATGTTTTTAAAATTCATGCCATAAACACCCACCACAAAAGTAAGCGGAATAAAAATTACGGTTACGATAGTCAGTATTTTCATAATTTCGTTCATACGTTGACTTTGTGTTGCAAAATAAAAATTTGAAGCACTTTCAAGTGTGTTCATATCATATTCTATTTGCTCCAAAAGTTCTAAACTTTTTTGGTATAGCCTTTCAAAAAAACTATAATTTTCTTTCTCGATACTATTGAAAACGTTGTCGTCTTTGATGCTTTTTATTGCATATAAAGAATCCCGAAGTGGCAAAATAGCACGTTTCAAAAAATTAAAATTATCACGGTGTTTTTCTATCGAAACAAGCACCATCGGACTATCACTAGTTTTAGACAAATTGATCAAATCCTCTACTTTTTCTTCTTCATTTTCGATAGTGATATAAAAATTTTCCATCACCGCATCCAATAATAAAAAAAGCAAATAATCCGCCTTTTTTTCTCTAACAATTCCAGAATGGGTTCTGATTCGTTCTCGAATATGCGCAAAAAAATCACTCTTTTTTTCTTGAAAAGAGATTAATACTCCTTCCTTCAATATAAAACTAATTTGTTCAACGTCGATACTATCTGTGTCTTTTGATGGCAAAAGTGATTTTATATTAAAAAACAAAACGTCAGAATATTCTTCAATTTTGGTGCGCTTGGTTGTATTGAGAATGTCTCCCAAAATAAACGAATCGATATGAAAATTCTTCCCTAGGCTTTCTATAAGGCTAATGTCATTTAAGCCGTGTAGATTTAGCCAGTTAACTTTTTGATAATCAATGTTTTTTGATAATGAATCTAATGCGATATCTTGAATTTCTACAATCAAATCCGTATCAAAAACAAATAGTTGCATTGTGGGTGCAATTTTGTGCAAACCCATATATTCCAAAAAAACAGGTTGTACTTTCTTACCTTTTTTATAAACGATTTTTCTCAAAACAAAATAATTTTATCAATTAGCCACAAATGAAAACAAAATAAAGCACAAAATCCAATTAAAAATGAATTTAATTGGACTTTGGAAACAAACACAAAACAAACACTAATCTAATTTCAGATTTGGTTCAACACAAGCTGCAACATTTTTTATTCACAAAAAAATTTCACGTTTCTTGGAACTATTTTAAAGTTACATTTGTTATAACTCAACAGAAATCGGCAAATTATAAAATGCACGAACTGGCAAACCATCTTTATTTCCAGGTTGCCACTTGGTTTTTATCGATTTCAAAACCCGAATTGCTTCTTCGCCAAGACCAAATCCAGGGTCACGTTTGACCTCGATATGCGACATCGTGCCATCAACTTCGACTACAAACGAAACATAAATTTTTAGGGTTTGATTCATCTCATCTGCGGGTGAATTGAAATTATTGCCTACATACTGCAAAAAAACATTTATCCCACCGGGAAATTCTGGGTTTTTGTCTAATTCAAACGATTTAAAAACGGTTTTATTTGGTTTGGGCTCATCCGAAATAACAATGTCATCACCACCCAAAGAACCACTTTTGACAATCGCTCCATTACCCGCAGAATCCCTATTTTCTGAAGATTTAACTTCTTTGTTTATAGCTACTTCTGCAACTATTTCATCTTTCTTGGCAACTTTCAAATTGTCATTTTTTGAAATTACAGCTGCTTTTTTTTTAGGTAAAACTAGTCGATTTTCAATAAGTGGAGGATTAATTTGATCTAGATTTACCAGCACAAGTGGTGGGCTATCTTTTTTCATCACAACAGTTGTTGTCTTGCCGAAAAGTCCTATAATTTTGGGTACACTCACTGCAAAAACAAATAAAAAAGATGCGAAAAATAATGCAAAAACCATTGTTTTCGAATGTTCCAAACGCAATTGATATGCTCCATAATTCTTGTTTTTATGTTCAAAAACAAGATCGACCCAGCTTTTTTCAAGGATACTCAAATTTTTCATAACAAATAATTTAAAAGGTTAAGTATCAATATTACATAAGCTAGTCTTTTTTATGATAACGCAAAAAAAATCAACTTATTATATCGATTATAACATCCCATTATATTTGCGGATAAACCATTCTGCTGCTAAAGTAAGGGCAATTAAAATCAGGAGTGACGTTAAATCTATGAGTGGTGTTTTTTTGACAATTGCTTTTTGTACGGCTTTGTAATTTGGGTTTTCGAGCAGCATTTTGATCAAATTATCTACTTGATTTGGCATATATACTTGCCCGTTGGTTTGTGCAGCCAATTGCTTTAATTTGGTCAAATCTGGGTTTACAAATTGCTTTTCTATATCAAAATCCAAGATTTCAAAGCTGCCATTATATACAGAATTGGAATTTTGTTCTTTGACCAAGAAATTATATTTTCCGGCCAAGAGCCCGTCAAGATTGACTTTGTAGGCATTTGATCCTTTTAATAAATCATAATTTGTGGTTTGTTTTGTGGCTTTATTGACAACCGAAATAGTGAGTTGTGCTTTTTGGTCAAATTCGTAATTTTTGTTAAAAAATTGTGCGGTGATTTCTATGGCGTCGCCAGAATTATAAAAACTTTCATGATTGACTACTAATGCTTTTTTTGAATTATTTGAGGACAAATATTGTATGATTTTGTCTATAAAAACGTCAAATTTTTCAAAAGATTGGTTGTCAACGTGGCTTTGTAATCGCCATCTCCAAATATTTTCGCCCAATAAATAGGCATTTCGCTTGCCTTGATTTTCGGCAAAAGCCAATAGAGGTGCGTTGGTTGCTATGTTTCGGATATAGGATTGCAAAAGAACTTCAACATTTGGGGCGGTGGTGAGCGACCCGAAGGCGTTTTGTAGCGGTGGCAACTGCTCAAAACCAATATTGTCTATCGCAAAAAGGTTGAAATTTGTATCAAAATCAGCCAAATAATCTTCTTTTTGGTTGCTCATTTTGAAGCTAAAATCGCTTTGTTGAAGGTTCAAAAATGCAAAATCGGTATTGGTTCCTGTGATGACCCAACTGTTTTTGTTTTTTAGACTTTCAAAAACCGACTTGAATGCGGTGGTTGGTTGATAGAGAATAACAACATTAAATTTGCTTAAATCATTGATTTCGTTTGGTTTAAATATAGAAACTTTGCGTTGAGCATTGTTTTCGATAGCTCGTTTTAGTGCTCCAATATCTGGATGATTGATGCTTGAAACGATTGCGATTTCAGATTTTTGGTCGATTACTTGTACGGCAAAATTTTTGGTGTTATTATAGTTGTTTTTTTCGTTTTGGTTTGAGGATATTATAGCTTTAAAAACCTGCAAACCAACATTTTCTGCTGGCAATAGCACTTTGATGATTTCTGATTTTTTGGATGCCGAGAACGAAATGTTTTGTTGAAAAAGCATGGTATTTCCTTGCATAATTTTGAAATCTGCGGCTATATTTTTGTTTCCGGCATATTGCAAAAACACTTCGGCTGGGAACTTGTTTTTGTGGAAAGCATATTTATTGACATTGAGTTGGTTGATTTTCAGATCCAAAAATGTAGTGGTATCGCCCAGCACCAAAGGAAATACTTTGTTGTTTGGGTCAAAACTAAAGACATAGTCACTACCTGATGTTTGATTGCCATCAGTTATCAATATTGTTGGAAACTGACTGTTTTTGTTGGTGTTTTTGACATTTTGTGCTACTTCATCAATATTGGTTTGGTTTCCTTTGAAATTAAAATCATTGGAGAGTTGACTTTGGCTATCAAATTGAAAACTTTGAACCTCAAATTTGTCTTGAATAGCGTTGTTTTCTGTTAATTTTTTATACAAATTTAGGCTGGTTTGGGTTGCACCAAGAGCTACAATTGAACTTGAATTGTCAACCAAAATAGGCAAAGGGGTTTTGATGGTTTCAAAGGTGTTTTTTGTAATTTTTGGATTTATGAGTAATACTAAAATACCAAAGATGCTAAAAAATCTTAGAATTGCCAAGTAAATATTGACTTTATTTTTGTTTTTATTTTTATAAAAATATTGATAAAACGACAAGGCTGTCGCAAATAGTAGGGCAAGTAAAAGCAAAAAAATTGTTGAAATTGTCATTATATTGTAATAAAAAATTGAAGCAAAAAAAGCCGTTTTAGGTCAGCATTCCTCCATCTACATTGAGTACTTGACCAGTTATATAGGCGCTCATATCTGATGCCAAAAACAGGCAAGCATTGGCCACATCTATGGTTGTTCCGCCTCGTTTTAGCGGAATTCCGTCACGCCATCCTTGGACAACATCAGCATTTAGCTTGGCGGTCATTTCGGTTTCTATAAATCCGGGAGCTATGGCGTTGCATCTAATATTGCGCGACCCTAACTCGAGTGCAACCGATTTTGTAAACCCAATAACACCAGCTTTTGACGCGGCATAATTGGTTTGACCAGCGTTCCCTTTGACACCAACCACCGAGCTCATGTTTATTATCGAGCCAGATCGTTGTTTTAGAAATGTTTTTTGAATGGCTTTGGTCATATTAAAAACAGATTTCAGATTTACATTGATAATGTTGTCAAAATCGGCTTCGGGCATTCGCATAAGCAGGTTGTCTTTTGTAATTCCGGCGTTATTGATCAAAATATCTATGTTTCCAAAATCGTTCAAAACGACGTCAACCAAGTTTTGTGCTTCTTCAAAGTGTGCGGCATTTGATTGATATCCTTTGGCTTTTATGCCCAAAAGGTTGAGCTCGTTTTCTAATGAGATGGCAGACGCTACAGAGGAACTATATGTAAAAGCCACATTTGCACCGTGTTGCGCAAAAACTTCGGCAATTCCTTTTCCAATTCCGCGGCTTGCGCCAGTGATAATGACTGTTTTTCCTTGAAGTAATTTCATAATGAAAATTTGTATTGTTTTTGAAATTTTAAAAGCCAAATATAACACTATTTTAGGTTTGAAAAAAATTGATTTTTTGATTCTATTATAATAATCAATCGAAGCTACATTTTTTTAGTTTTATTTGATATTCCATAAAAAAAACCTTGCATTGGCAAGGCTCTTTTTTGGTTTTAAAATAAAAAAAATGATTAATAAACTACTTTTTTGGTTATAAACGTTTGGTTATCCAAAAATATTTTGACTATCAAAACCTGTTCTTGGGCTTTTAGATTTTTTAATATAATTTGATTTTGATTTATATAATTTTGCTCATAAATAAGCCTTCCTCGAATATCATATACCTTCAAATTTTCCATTTTTGAAAGCCCTGTTTGAATGTGTAATTCATGATTTTGAGCAAAAATGATGGCGTTTTTGGGATCAAAAGTATTTGAAGCCGAAAGTGGATTGCTGGAATAAATAATTTCAAATCTATCATTAAATGTGCCTTCTGCGGTCGAAAATGAATAATTTGTCAATTTAAGATTGGTTTCAGATCCTGTAAAATGGTCTTTTAAAAAAATGTCTTGATTATCATTGAAAAGCCCCTCTAGATGATCAATTTCGATACTGTAATTTCCAGCTATTGCTGCTTTGAATCCCAAATTTATAATATCTGAATTCAAGAAAGGTAGCCCTTTGGCTTGTATTACAAAATCTTCATTGTCTATACGGCTATAAATTGCAGTTGTTGGGTTGCCAAAAATTTTGCCGTCAAATGCAACATCAATTCCTTGAGTAGCATTTGACATATATCCAATTAAAATTTGGTTAAAAGTAGTAGTTGGACTATTTAGATTTAGCCAAAATCGATTTTTATCAGTTATGCTTTTATAAAATTGGTTCTCATTGTTTCCTATTCTCATTTCGTTTGAAAAAATAGCGTTGCGGGTTGTAGCGGTTTCAAACATAAACCCTTGCCCGGTTTGAATTTTACCATTTGGCTGTGGTCCTCCGGCGGTTGCTGCAACACTTCCTGCGGTTGTAAATGTTGCATAATTGCTAATTCCTGCCCCTTGTGATTGGTGTGTCCAAAAATAAATTGTCCCTGGATTTGTGATTAAAAATGCTAATGCGTCGATGGTCGAAGGATATGGATTGCCCAATAAATTATATCCTTTTCCAAAACCCGAATTTGTAACAGGAATTGAAATATCGCCTGAATTTGGTTTTCCAAAAAATTGATTATTTACAACAACTTGTGAACCGTTTGTAGGCAAAAAATTGGAAGCTCGAATAGAATAACCTTTGGCGGTTTCAAAAACATTTGAACTTGGAACAATCGATAAAAAAGAATTCGAGTTTTCGTCAAAGGTATAAAAACGATTTGTTAGGGTTTGAGGCGAGAAAGTCAACAAATTCTGTAACGCCACTGGGCTAGACCAAAACAAATAATCTAACCTTCGCATTGATGCTTCTCGCTTTGAAATGATATCTCCAACATTATTATTTACAACTCCTGTTTGTAATAAATTTGAATTGTTTGAAAAGTTCAAATTGGCAGTAGGGGCAACCCTAACAGGTCCCGAAACATAAAAATCATAGCCCGAAGGAACATTTACTACGGCACTATTTGAAACCTCCAAAGTGCAGGCTTCGAGATCTATCGGCTCTGAATAATTGCCTGCAATAATGGCTTTTGAACCCGCTGTTGGAGTTCCGTTGCTCCAATTGGACCCGTTCCAAGTTGTAGTGTTTCCAACAATAATAGTCATAGTTGTATTTGAAGTTGCATATTGACCCGGATTTGGATTAAAAGTATAAGTTGTAGTTGCCAAATTATTTAACGCTGGCGACCATGTACCCACTATATTGTTGTTTGATGTTGTTTGTAATGGCATTATCGCTTCGCCGTTACAGGCATCAGACACTTGTGAAAATATTGGATTTACCAAAACGCTAATGTTTTGAGAAATCGCAGTGCTGTATTTTCCTGAACTTGTTTTGGCTCTAAAATTTAATTGATGAACCCCAGGTGAAATGGCACTTATGTCCAAATTTATGGGGTCTGTCAATAGGTTTGTTGGTGTGATGGCAACCGATTTTTTTGTTGTATAATTCGAATCAAACCAATATTCATATCCCGAAATCAAACTTTGAGCTACAAAATAACTGCTCGTCACGACACTCCATTTTCCGGATTGATCTTTCATCCTAAAACTAAAGGTGTGAAGTTTTTCATCAAGATTTGAAGTCAAAATATTTTGGTCGATAAATACCGTATTATTTGACGAAAAAGTAAGCTGCTGTCTATTATTAAAATTAGAATCTATCCAATATTCTGCATAGCTTAATTGAGAACCGGCCGTGCTTTTAAAAAAATATTCTGTAGAAACGATACTCCATTTTCCAGAAGTGTCTCTAAATCTGAAGTTTAGCTTGTGCGGCCCATATCCCACATTTGCTGTATTTAGATTTGACGTCAAAATATAGTTTTGATCTTCTATCAATGTTGCGGTAGATTGATGGGCAAAATCGTTGTCAATCCAATACTGAAAAGTGTTCACTTTTAGATTAAATCTTGACAAAAATTGTTCGGAAGTTACGATACTCCATTTTCCGTCAGAATTTTTGGCTCGAAAATTTATATTGTGTAAACCGGGGGCTAAAGTACTACTATTTGCAAAAAAAGTATTCAAATCTAACTCGGTTTGACCTGAGAAATTGACCAAAGTTTGATTTGCAAAATTCGTATCATACCAATACTGATAGCCAACAATATTTTGGGCAACTGTTTTCTGAAAGATTCCAAGAAAAAGTAAAAAAATAAATAGCTGTTTCATGTTTTTAATTATAAATTATTCATAAAAATTAATTTTTAACTTTGAAATTATGATTGTGCTTATCGGTTTCTAAGCAATCGTTATTCTTGAGTTTTAAATCAAAAATTAATTTTGTGCAGAAACTTTTATTTGAACCGGCAAATTGCCACTACCATCTGTTGTGCTTCCAATACTTTTGAAAAAAATATGAGGATTGCTCGGAATCGCGCCTTCTTTCCACGGAGTACTACCCCCATAAATGCCAATATCCATGCCGTTATCTCCTGCATTATGTGCTGCCGAAGTAGGTTTTATATGATAATCTAAAGTTGGGTCAAAAGTATAAATGCTTGAATTTACAAAAGTATCTGCAATTACAATACTGAAAATATTATTAAATTCAGTACAAAATGGCTTTCCATTAGCCAATTGTCCCGACAATGCGTCTGTTGCATTGTTTAAATAAAGTACATTTTCAGAAATATACGATACATCCGGGCTAAATCCTTGACCTCCAATCACATTATTTTTGATAACCGAATTTTTGATGTTGTACAAACAATAGTTTGTGGCACTATACTTTGAAATAATACAATTTTTGACCACAGAGTGATTCATAGAGTGAATACTATTTATGAATGAATTTGAAATAGTATTATTTTCGCCAAAGCCGCTCGGAGAACTCCCAAAATATATATACTCTCTCACAACAGAATTTTTTACAAAACAATTATTCCAAGTCCAAGCATAGCCTTCATAGAAAGGCATTGTTTTGTTAAAATTTATATATGAAAATGTAATAGAATCAACGGTACCATAATTTTTAAAATTTCCGGTCAAATAAAAACCTTCAAAAGAACTGCCATTTGAATTACTATCCAAAACAATATCACCTGAAATTCTAGTTGCTCCAGTGGTTATTGATGCATTAATGTCAAAACCGGCACCCACAAAATGAATTTCTTTGCTGATAGTAGCCCCTAAAGTAAAATCTCCAGCCGGAAGATATATATAATCTCCTACTGAAGCCGCATTATAGGCCGAAGTCAAGTCTGAATATGGCGAACAAGTATCTCCAGACGCATTACAAACCATAAACGGAGCTTGTTGTGCCATACTAAAATTTCCTATTAATAGGATAATTACTAAAAAAAAATAATTTGATTTCATAATGTTTGGTTTTAATTATTAAAATTTTAAAAAAAGTTGTGCAAATGCTATGCTTAGTTGCAATTACTTTTTGCGCCACTTTCAAATACAAAATTAGTGTTTGCTTTTTGTGTCACAATACGAACAAATGCGTATATTTGATTTCACAATTAAATATACGTTTTTCAAATCTTTAGAAAATAATTTGGATTTTAGAAAATAATTTTAACATTGTAACCAATAAATAGAATCTAATGCTATATCTTGACTTTTTTTTAAAAATTCAAGTTTTTAAGTACAGAAGTTACCGAGAGAGGCAAGCACAAAAAAGTAGTGCTTTAAAACACATTTAGCAAAATAATACCAAAATGTATAGTTCTTTTATATCAAATTAAATAAATAGATGCGCCAAAACCCTTAAATTTGTTAGCAATTAACCTATTTATAAAAAACATGAAAAAGCAATACCTTTTTTTAATATTATTACTTTCAAATCATTTGTTTGCACATACAATTCCATCCGAGAATCAAATTCTAAAACATTGGAATATTCAAAATATTTCCCAAAATGTTGAAGGTTCCTTTTCGATGTACAAAAACGGAAATGTGTATATAGAAGATGCGAATCATTTGTTTTTGCATTTTCCAATAAGCTCATTTTCTGCGGAGGATCAAAAATTTATCGATCAAAAAACTGCAGCAATTGAGCTGTTGAACACTTCATTTGGTAGTAAAAACAGTATAGATTTAAGCTCGATTTTGTATCAAAAATTCGGACTGATAAGCCTTTTTTTGATCGCTTTTAGTTTTTTATTATTCAAATATAAAAACAATAAAAAACCTATCTATCTGTTACCTATAGTGTGTTTAGGAAGTCTATTTAGCCTTTTTAGTTTTACAAAAAAAATGGTTTCAACCACAGATCCTGCCTTTTTGACAGCTGCTTTTGCACCATTTACTTCAACAGTAAGCACTACCTTTGACAGTAATTACTTTTATGTTAATTCAACCGGAATTCCAAATCATACGATGATGGTTGGAATAAGCAATCACGGTTGGCAGCAGCAAGTTCCAATTTCAAAATGCTATATCAATTCAAATCATTGGACGATTCCGTTAAATCCTGTTTTGGCAGCTAATCCGGTGCCGGTTTCTGCAACACATTTTACAAAAGGAGCTATCGCAATGGCTACAAATGGGGTACCTATTTTTAACTATCATACCAATACTGGCGTCGATAGTTTTACAGATGGACAATTGGACAACTATGGAGGTCATTGTGGGCGTGGCGACGATTATCATTATCATATTGCTCCATTGCATTTGATAACATCGGGTCAAACGAGTGCTACGCTACCAATTGCGTTTGGTTTAGACGGTTTTGCGGTTTATGGTAGTTTGGAGCCAGACGGTTTGCCAATGTCAACTCTTGATGCCAATCATGGACATTATGGATCTGATGGTGTTTATCATTATCATGGGACACAAACAGCACCATACATGATAGGAAATATGGTAGGTGTTGTGACAGAAGATGCCTCTCTTCAGATCATTCCGCAACCACAAGGATCACCCGTTCGTAACGAAAATTGGACACCTTTGAATGGTGCATTAATTACGGCTTGTACAACAAACGCAACAAATACAGGTTACAATACCTCCTATAGTCTCAACGGGATTTCGGGCTATGCTACCAATTATAGTTTGAGCGGAACAATTTTTACTTTTAAATATGTAACACCGTCTGGCATAACAACCACCAATTATAACGGACCTGCTGCTTGTGTGGTTCCTAATCTGGGAGCCGATAAATTTATGCAAATAGAACAGAATATCAGTATATTCCCCAACCCAACATCAGATCTGTTGAACATCAATTTGGGCAATAATGATTTAGTAAATGAGGTTCAAAATATTGCGGTTTATGATTTTAATTCAAAATTGGTTTTGAAAACCAACCAATTCAAATCTAAAATTGATATAAAATCGCTTTCGAGAGGCACCTATTTTGTAAAAATTCAATTTTCAAATTCTGTAGTTACCAAAAAATTTGTAATTCAATAAAAAATGAAAAAAATAGCATTTTTGCTTTTATTCAGCAGCTTTTCTTTTGGGCAGAGCCTACTCAAAACAATAAATTTGTTGCCAGACACTGGTCAGAATTTAAGTTATACCAATACATTTGGCGAAGACCAAGATTACACTATCAATCCACCTTCTTATACCAATAATGCAAATGGTACTATCACCGACAATGTTACTCAATTAATGTGGCAGCAGGGAGATGGAGGCGAAATGACTATTGAAAATGCTATTTTATATGCCCAAAATTTGGTGCTTGGAGGATTTTCAGATTGGAGATTGCCAATCCCTATTGAGGGTTTTAGTATTTTGAACCATCAAAATAACAATCCGGCAATGAACACTACTTTTTTTACTTCGAGTGCCGCAGGATATTGGTGGACGAGCAGTTTTCAGGCAGGTGATGCAAGCAAGGTTTGGTGCACAAATGCAGGCGGTGGCATAGGAAATCATCCAAAATCTGAAACTATTAGTGCTGGTGGTACCAAAAAATTTCATGCACGTTGTGTTCGAGATATATCACCTCCTACGACTTTTACGAATCATTTTACAGACAATGGAAACGGTACAATTACAGATAACTTAACCCAATTAATCTGGCAAAAAGCACCAAATACAACAGCTCAAGCCTGGGAGGCTGCATTGGGCTATGCTGAAAATCTAAACTTGGCAAACATACTCGATTGGCGATTGCCCAACATCAAAGAGCTGCAATCTCTAAATGATGAAAGCCTTACAAATCCATCAACAAACACAGCCTATTTTGCGACAATTGGCGTCAAAAATTATTGGAGTGCAACGAGTTTACCAAATCAAGTATTGAAAGCATGGTATTGGAATACGCAATTTGGAATCACCACTTATGATACAAAAACCAATAGCAATTATGTGATTTGTGTAAGCGGAAATCCAACTGTTTTGGGATTAAAAACGATTAATAATTCAGCAGAAATAAAAGTATTTCCCAACCCGTTTTCTACAACAATAGCTATAGAAAATGTAGGTCAAGATCAAAATTTTGAATTGTATAATGCGTTTGGACAATCTCTTTTTTATGGAAAAAATATTCAAAAGCAAGATTTTTCAGGCTTGCCAAAAGGGGTTTATTTTTTGATCATTATCAATAACGAAACCAAATTGTCAGTTAAATTAGTAAAACAATAATTGTTATTATTAAAAGTTAGACCAAAACGGAATATAAAATAGCCCGAAAAACCTGTTCTTTTTCGGGCTATTTTATTATATTTCTAATTGGTGATGTTAAAAAGCTACGTTCCAACGTGGCAACTTTTGATGCTCCTCAAAAAAGTTTTGCAACATTTGAGCCTCCAAAAACGTTGGGATGGTTTTATTTTTGGCAGTAATTGTTGCAACCCAAACTACTTCAATAAGGTCTATATTTTCTAATTTCATTTGTGATATCCATGAATATTTCCGACTTGTTTTGGCAAATTGATGACCGTTTACAATTTTGTCATACAAACCACCACTTTTGATTTTTAGGCTACCGTCATTTTGAATGGTGCCTGTCGAGGCTACCATAATTAATTCTTTGTTTTCGCCATCAACAGCATATACCATAAAAATACCAGGCTGATCCTCGGGCGCATTGCAAACTATAGCTAAATCATCGGTGGTTGTAAAATGAAATTGGTTTGTGGTTTTGAATTTTTTTAATTCTTTGTACATCTAATGTATTTGTTGTTAGTGGTTTAGTTTTAAAAATTTAATATGATTTGGAATTTTATGTTCTTATTATTTTAGCCCCGATGGCTCGCAAACGCTCATCAATATTTTCATATCCACGGTCAATTTGTTCAATATTTTGAATGATACTTGTTCCTTTTGCTGATAAAGCCGCAATCAAAAGAGATATTCCGGCTCTAATATCGGGCGATGCCATTGTGGTTGCTTTGAGTTGCGATTTAAAATCGTGACCAATCACTACGGCGCGATGCGGATCGCACAGAATTATTTTGGCACCCATATCTATCAATTTATCAACAAAAAACAATCGACTTTCAAACATTTTTTGATGAATCAAAACATCTCCTTTGGCTTGTGTTGCTACCACCAAAACGATGCTCAACAAATCTGGTGTCAAACCAGGCCATGGTGCGTCTGCAATATTAAGAATCGAGCCGTCTATATCGGTTTTCACTTCATAGCCCTCAAGATGAGATGGAATATAGATGTCGTCACCACGTTTTTCCAGGGTGATACCCAATTTTCTGAACGTGTTTGGAATCTGACCCAAATTTTCCCAACTCACGTTTTTGATCGTGATTTCGCTTTGTGTCATTGCGGCAAGTCCAATCCAAGATCCAATTTCGATCATGTCTGGCAAAATTTTATGGCTACATCCATTTAAAAATTTTACGCCATTGATATGCAATAAATTGGAGCCAATCCCAGAAATATTGGTGCCCATTGCATTCAACATTTTACAAAGTTGTTGCAAATAAGGCTCGCAAGCCGCATTGTATATGGTTGTAGTACCGTTTGCCAATACTGCCGCCATGACAATATTTGCCGTTCCGGTTACAGAGGCTTCGTCCAAAAGCATATAGGCTCCTGTAAGTCCATTTTTGGCTTCAACGCCATAAAAATGGTCTTCTTTGTTGTATCTAAAAGAGGCTCCAAGATTGATAAAACCCTCAAAATGAGTGTCCAAACGGCGGCGCCCAATTTTGTCACCTCCTGGTTTTGGAATATATCCTTTTCCAAATCGTGCCAACAATGGCCCTACAATCATGATAGACCCACGCAATGAACCACCTTCTTTTTTGAAAGCCTCGGTTTCAAGATAATCTACATCAACTTGATCTGCTTGAAAAGTGATACTCCCTTTTTGATTATGTCGAATTTTTACGCCCAAATTTCCCAAAAGGGTTATCAATTTATTAACGTCTATAATGTCTGGGATATTGGTTATTGTTACAGCTTCGGCGGTGAGAAGCACGGCACACAATATTTGTAAAGCCTCATTTTTTGCGCCTTGAGGCGTTATTTCGCCCTTGAGGCGGTGACCACCTTCTATTTTGAATGTTTGCATTTTTTTATTAAAATTATAAAATTTCTAAAAACTTCCGTTCTGTTTGTTCTTTTTTAGAAAAGCTTTTGATTTTAGATTTTTTGTGATTTTTGGCTTTGAGTTTGAATTGCTTCCCATAAATTTGTGATTGTTTTTGTTGTTTATTTTGATCAATTCATCTGTGGAAAGTAGTTTTTCATCGCTTTTTAGTAAATTTATTTTACCTTCAGAAATTTCAAATAGATGTTCAAAAATCACAATATCTTCTACGGTATCTTTATTCCAATTCAAATAAGATTTTTTCATGTGATTTGCTATCACCACGACAAGTGCACTTTTTAGGTCGCTTTCTTCCCATTGGTTTGCAACATCTATCATATATTTGATTGTATTTCCATAATATCTATGTTTTGGAAAATTTTGGGGATATTGCAAAACGTCAGGTTTGAGTTGTAAAACTTCACGTGATGGAATTGGGTATGGCGAATCTACGTCTAACAGAAAATTTGACATAATAAAAATTTGATCCCATAATTTGTGTTGAAAATCTGGCACATCACGCAAATGCGGGTTTAGGGTTCCCATCACTTGTATGATATATTGTGCTGCTTTGTTTCTTGACTCTCGATCCTTAATATTGGTAGCTTGCTCTATGAGTTTTTGCAAGTGACGGCCATACTCTGGGATTAGTAAATTTGATCTTTCTGAATTGTATTCTAAATTAAACACAACATCGTTTGCAATTTCTTTGGTATAATTCATAATTTTTAGAGCGAAATAATGCCTTCAATAGTGGCTACTTCTTTATATTTGTTAATTACTTGGTTGGCAGTTTGCATCATTACATCTATTGAAATACTCGTAAATTTGCCGGTTTTAGATTGGGTAGTTTTGATTACTGCGCCCATATTGTTGAAAGAATTTTCAACTTGCATCACATTTTCGATAGCTGTTGGCACAATAAATTTGAACAAATAAACGGAAGGCCAATTGCTACTTCTTTCCAATTCTATTTTCAATCGTTCATAAAACTCGTTTGTTTTTTGGTCTGAATTCATCTGTTTTAAAATTATTTTGCCGCACTTGCGATTGGCTGATATTGCAAAACTTTCCATATTTTGGTGGACAAATCTACAACATTATAATGTATTACATCCAATTTGTCAAACTGACCATTTTTGTTGGTGTCTTCGATGGTTCGAAAATACAATAAATTTTTAGATTCTATCAGATTCCAATCTATTAATTCTTGAAAATCTGGGGACAATTTGGTCAGATTCTTACCGTTTATTTCGCTGATATACAATGTTTTAATATCACTTACGTCTATTTTTAAATCTTTGTTTGTATCCAAGTCTGCCATCGAATAAACCAACAGTTGCTGTTTGGTTTTGTCTGAAACGGTTTTCAAAAAAGTAGCTGTTTGAATCAAAACTGCTTTTGTAGTCAAGGGTGTGATGAGGTTTGAACCCACTTCTTGGAAATTCAAATTGCTCAAAAAGCCCGTGATTTCAAATTCGCTAAAGTTAGAAATCTGATAACTTTCTGTTTCTGCGCTCGAAGATCCATAACTGGATTTGTACTTTTTTTCATAAACCCGAATGTCACCAATTGGATGTATCAAAATCTTTGTTCCTTCCATCAAAATGGGCAGGTCTGCAATTGTAACTTGAGTAGAATCAGGTTTTGGAACAGCATTTTCAGTTTTTGGAGTATTTTCATAGCGCAGCTTTGGCGGTTCGATATCATTTTTGCAAGCTGATAAAGCAATAATTATGGCGAAAATCGTGAAATTTTTTTTCATTTAGGATCAAATTAAACTTTTCAAAGATACAATTTTTGGTTGTTTTTTTTTAAATAAAATAAAAAAAACTATTATGCACCAAAAAGCACTTACTTTTCCATACCAACAATTTCAAATTTTTTCTTTTTTTTTGGCGCACACCATCCTCCTTATCACACTACAAATATCAGTCACTAAAAACAAAGCTCGATCTGAGTAACGATGAATAACCCGAGGCACTGGATTATTGGCCACTTTTTTTTCACCCAATGGATCTAACTGTGAGGGACTAAAATCCTGCATCTCAAAAGCATGTGGCATCAGTATTCTACGAATAGGATCATTT
>JANNBA010000008.1:0-20786 GCA_031384845.1 Bacteroidota bacterium | reverse complement strand
TAGAAAAGCAGTTGCCGCTATTTTGTTGCTTTTTCATGTCTATCTTTCGTTTACGGTTTTTGCAGATTTTAGTGCGCTTGCAGGGTTTCTTATTTTGGGTTGCTTGCTTGATGATGAAAATTTTATAAACAATAAAAAAACAGAGAATGCTTTTCGAGTCTATACTTTTTTTGTTTTAATAGCTGTTTTTTTGAAACCTTTTTTATTGCATTACAACAACCAATTAGAACAACTACCGTTTATTATTGGTTGCGTTTTTAACATCGGCTGGCTTGTTTTTTTTGGGGTTGTTTGGAAAAATTACGAACCACAAAATTCTTTTTTTACCAAAAATCAAATCCCCCTTTTATTGATTATTACTATCGGAATTTCGTTTTGGACTTTAAAAACATATATTGGTCTTGGAAATGCTGGAAATCTCACCATGTTTAGCAATATTTTGACAGAAAAAACCAGAAGTAATCATTTTTTTTTAGTCACCAAAAAAACAAAATTATTTGATTTTGAAGAAGACAACATTATGATTTTGAAACTTCACGACACCCTAAATCGAGTTGGGTTGAAAGGTTTTAAGATTCCAAAAATCGAGTTTGAGGTTTTGGTACATGAGTGGTCAGAAAAATACCAACTTTGCCCGCTAAATGCTGTTTTGGTTTATCAAAACGACACTATTGTTATTCCGGATCTTAAAAATTCGAGATTTAATCAGTCAAAATGGTGGTGGAAATTTGTTGTTTTTAGAAAAATTCAACCCGAAGGAGCCAATAATTGTTATTGGTAGCGTTATTAATTATCTCCAAAAAAGCAGCCAATTTTTGGCATGAATCATCACTTTTGGATTGATTAGAATAATACAAAAGACACCTGCAACGATAAGGGTTTTGAGCAGATTATGCAACCTCAAAAAGGCTTCTTTTTTGTGGGATTGCCATAGTATGTACAAGAAAAGCAGCAGTATAATCATACAAGTATAGAAGTAAATGTCCATAAAACCAACATCATATAATTCTATCAAAACATAAACCGGAAAAATTGTTAGTATGGTTAACAGCGTAATAGTTTTTTTTGAAATTAATTCCCCATATATTATTGGTACAGTGGTGTATCCATTTGCCAAATCGCCTTTGATGTTTTCTAAATCTTTGATCATTTCTCGAACCAAAAGCAGTAGGTACAAGAAAGTTGCATGGGCAGAAATGACAATCATTTTTTGTTTGTAAATTTCGATTTCGTCAAACGGCATTTTAATATAAAAATGAAGTAAAATAGCAAAAAACGGCAAAATAGCCATCATTGCGGCCATTAAATTTCCAATGACAGCTTTTCTTTTTATTTTGTGAGAATACAACCAAATCATGAAAATATAAACAGAAAAATACAAAAATGCTCTCCACGAAACCATAAAAGCCAAGAAAACGGCTGTAAAATTCAAACAAAAATATACGTTCAGCTTTGTCTTTTGACTTACTAATCGGTCTAAAACTGATTTGTTTGGGCGGTTTATTAAATCTTTTTTGTGGTCATAAAAATTATTGATAATATATCCTGATGCTATTGCAATTGAGGATGCCAACACTATCAAAAACAAATTAAAATCCAAAAAAACGTTCAAAGCACGTTGCTCTGGAGCAAGTATAAATACCGCCGAAAAGTATTGTGCCAAAATAATAATCGGAATATTATAACCACGAATCACCGAGAACAAACCCACGATTTTCATTAAAATTAGTTTGTTTTTTCTGCTTAACATGATTTTTTCTTCAAAAAGTAGCGTTAAAACTGATAAACAACTTCTAATTTATAATCTTTGAGCGACAATTTTGCCCGGTCTAAATCTTGTGTAAAACCCAAAATATACCCACCTCCGCCAGATCCACAGAGTTTCAAATAATAATCGTTGGTATCAATCCCGTTTTGCCAAAGGCTATGAAAAGCTTCGGGAATCATCGGTTTGAAATGGCTCAAAACCACTTTGGATAATTTTTTGGTGTTCAAAAACAATGATTTGATGTCGCCACCCAAAAAATCGACTACGCAGGCATCTGTATGTTTTATAAACTGAGATTTTAACATTCGGCGAAAGCCTTGATTTTTCAAATTCTCCATAAAAATGGTAACCATCGGGGCAGTTTCGCCAACAATCCCAGAATCTATAAGAAAAACGGCTGCCTTTCCAGTCATGCTTTGGGTTGGAATGCCCGTTGCTTCGATATTGTCTTTAGAATTTATCAAAATTGGCAAACTCAAATAGCTGTTTAACGGGTCGAGTCCTGAACTTTTGCCATGAAAAAAACTTTCCATCACAGAAAAAATGCTTTTGAGTTGAAGCAGTTTTTCTCGGGTCAAATTTTCGAGAACCGTTATTTTGTGAAGTGCATATTTGTCATAAATCGCAGCTACAAGTGCACCGCTACTGCCTACTCCATACCCTTGCGGAATGCTGGAATCAAAGTACATACCGTTATCAACATCGGATTGAAGGGTTTCTAAATCGAAAGCCAAAATTGAATTTGTTAGTGAAATTTCTTTCAAATAACCTACAAAACGTTTTAAATTTTGATTTGATTTTAAGGCTTCTTCTGAAGGGTTTTTGTCGGATTTGAGCGCACCGTTATAAAAATTATAAGGAATAGACAATCCTTTTGAATCACGAATAATGCCATATTCGCCAAAAAGTAATATTTTTGAATAAAATAATGGTCCTTTCATAGGTGCTGTTTTGTTGTTTTTTAAAATATAAATTCACTGCCGATTCCAATTTCATCACAAATATAGGAACCATTTTGACAAAAGCCAACTAATTTGTCTTTAATAAATGCTAAAACTTTTTCGCTTTCGCTTTTTGGATACAAAAGATGCACATTTGCGCCTGCGTCGAGCGTAAAACAAAGTGGTGTTTGTGTTTGATTTCTAAATTCCCAAACGGAGTTTATAATCGACAATGTGTTGGGTTTCATCAATATAAAATAAGGCATCGAGGTCATCATCATGGCATGCAATGTTAATGCTTCGCGCTCTACAATGTCAATAAATGCTGATAAATCGCCAGTGTTTAGTGCTTTTTTTAGATTCGAAATTTGCTCATGTGCTTGTTCAAACCGACTTTCGGCAAAAGGATGACCAACCATTAACTCATGACCAAGACTGCTCGAAACTTGTTTTTCACCTTTGTCAACCAGCAATATGCAATCTTGAAAATCTTCAAAAATAGGATGAATATGTTCGTCTATCGATTTTCCAAAAAAATCTGAACTTCCTTCAATTTCGGCATGATTGCCCCAAACGATTACTTTTTTTTGAACACTTCTACAGGCACTTCCTGATCCCAAACGAGCCAAAAACGATGCTTTTTGGTAAAAATAATCGTCACTCATTGTTGGATTTATGGCTTTTTCCAAACTCATAATTGTCATTGAAAGTGCTGCCATAGCAGATGCAGATGAAGCGATTCCGGAGCTGTGTGGAAAAGTATTTTGGGTATCGATTTTAAAATGAAAATCATTTAAAAAACAGCAATATGGTTCTATTTTTTCAAAAAACTGTTGTATTTTAGTGTCAAATTCTGGCTTTGGTAAACCTTCAAACAAAAATTCAAACGTCAGATGGGTTTGATTTTCTTTTTTTGAAAAAAAAAGCGAAGTGATTGTTTTACAGTTTTTTAGCGTAAAACTTAATGAGGGATTTGCCGGAATCTGATTTTTCTTTTTGCCCCAATATTTTACTAATGCTATATTACTTGGTGCACTCCAACAAAATTTTCCTGTAAGGATTTGGTGGTTTGTTTTTTTAAATATAAAATCCTTTTCTGTAATCATGCCAAAAAAATTTTCAACAAAGGTACAAATTTATTGAGGCAAATTTATTTGGTTTCTCAAAATTTTGTAATTTTGAAAAAAAAAGATGAACAAGTATCTCAAAATCACAATTCTTGTTGTAAGCTGTGTTGCTATTGGTTATTTATCAGGATTGGTAACTCAATCCAGTATAAAATCTTGGTATCCAATGTTGATAAAACCAGCTTTTAATCCGCCAAACTGGCTTTTTGCACCGGTTTGGAGTTTGTTATATATCATGATGGGATTTGCGGCAGGACTTGTTTGGGACAAAATAGAAAGCAAGCCTGTCGAGGTCAAAAACGCATTACTTTTTTTTGCTATTCAATTGTTTTTCAATGCGTTATGGTCTTTTTTGTTTTTCGGACTAAAAAATCCTATGTTGGCTTTGATAGAGATTGTATTGTTGTGGCTGTTTATTTATGAAACGTATGCCAAGTTTTCAACTATTCACAAAACCGCTAGTTATTTATTATTGCCTTATTTGCTTTGGGTCAGTTTTGCAGCTTTTTTAAACGCTAGTATTTGGTGGCTAAATAATTAATTATTATCAACAAATCTTGTTTTGTAATTACATTTATCATACTATTACAAACGCTTATTTATAATCATTAAAAATTAGCTGTTTCATTGGCTTTTTATATGACTAAAGTGGTGTTTTTGGTTGCGTTTTAAATCGTTGACAACTATCTTTGTGGCGAAAATTTTAATAAAACAAAAATCATGCAATCTACACAGTTAGACTATTTTCCGATACTGATTCAATTTATTTTGGCAGTTGGTTTTGTGGTTGGTACCATCATCATTTCTGGAAAATTAGGGCCAAGTAGGTCTTCAAAAATCAAAGACAAAAATTTTGAATGTGGAATAGAATCAATTGGTAATGCGAGAATTCCGTTTTCGGTCAAATATTTTTTGGTAGCTATTTTGTTTGTTTTGTTTGATGTCGAAGTGATATTTTTGTATCCTTGGGCAATCAATTTCAAAGAATTAGGCATCGATGGATTGATCAAAATGTTGCTTTTCATGGCTTTGTTGTTGATAGGATTTTTCTATATCATCAAAAAGAAAGCATTAGAGTGGGAATAAGCAATAAAAAATAGGAATTGCATTTAATACTTAATTTTTAACAGAAAAAAATGAGTGAAATATCAATGGTTGCGCCACCAGAAGGCGTTGTAGGCGAAGGTTTTTTTGCTACCAAACTCAACGATGTTGTGGGTATGGCTCGAGCCAACTCTTTGTGGCCACTGCCATTTGCAACTTCTTGTTGCGGTATCGAGTTTATGGCCACAATGGCTTCGCATTATGATTTGGCTAGATTTGGGTCTGAGCGTGTGAGTTTTTCGCCCCGTCAAGCGGATATGTTGATGGTGATGGGTACCATTTCAAAAAAAATGGCGCCGATATTGCGCGAAGTTTATGAGCAGATGTCTGAACCAAAATGGGTTATCGCCGTTGGTGCTTGTGCCTGTTCAGGCGGCATTTTTGACACGTATTCTGTGTTGCAAGGCATAGATAAAGTGATACCCGTTGACGTATATGTGCCAGGATGCCCACCGCGGCCAGAGCAAATTGTTGATGGCGTCATGAAGTTGCAAGACCTCGTTCGGACAGAGTCTGTAAGACGCAGAAGCTCGCCAGAATACCAACAATTGTTGGCCTCATATAATATAAAATAATACTAAATTGTTGGGTGTAAGTTACAAACTAATTTACAATCAAAATTTTAATTGACAATTTTTAAAAATGGAAAACAGTACAATAAAAGAAAAGTTAGCGCAAACATTTGGTGCTTCTGTGATGAATTTTCGTCAAGAGCACGATATTTTTTCGTTTGAAGCTTCGTCAAATCAAAATACAGCCGTGATTTTGTTTTTAAAAAACGATCCAGATTTGCACTTTCATTTTTTGACAGATTTGTGCGGCATTCACTATCCCGATAATGATGCCAACCATCAGTTTGCGGTGGTGTATCATTTGCACAATTGGATAGAAAACAAGCGTATCAAAATCAAATGTTATCTTGATCACAGCCCCGAAATCAATACAATTTCCAATATTTTTTTGAGTGCCAATTGGATGGAGCGCGAAACATTTGATTTTTATGGAATCAATTTCAAAGGACATCCACAACTAAAACGAATTTTGAATATGGACGAAATGATTTCGCACCCGATGCGCAAAGAATTTCCGATGGAAGATAGTGGTAGAACCGACAAAGACGATAGATTCTTTGGAAGAACAACTATAAACGCTTGATTTTAAATTTAACATCCATAAAAAATTCGGTTTGAAAAAAACTATTATAACAAAATCGAATTAAAAATATAATTTTAAAAAGTATATGTCAGAACTTTTATTACCGCCAGAGCATCGATATGCTAAAATTATAAAAGACCATCTAAACGAGGATGGTAGCGAGCTCACGATACTCAATCTGGGGCCAACACACCCCGCCACACATGGTATTTTTCAGAATATTTTGCTCATGGATGGAGAACGTATTGTAGAAGCCGAGCCAACAATTGGCTACATTCATCGTGCTTTTGAAAAAATAGCCGAAAACAGACCGTTTTATCAAATTACACCACTTACAGACCGTATGAATTATTGCTCATCTCCTATCAATAATATGGGGTGGTGGATGACTTTAGAAAAATTATTGGGCGTAGAAGTGCCCAAAAGAGCACAATATTTGCGAGTAATTGTGATGGAATTAGCCCGAATTACGGATCATTTGATTTGCAATTCGATACTTGGAGTAGATACAGGAGCCTATACCGGATTTTTGTATGTTTTTCAATTTCGAGAAAAAGTATATGAAATTTACGAAGAAATTTGTGGTGCCAGACTCACAACTAATATGGGCAGAATTGGCGGTTTTGAAAGAGATTGGTCACCAAAAGCATTTGAATTATTAGACACCTTTTTGGAAGAATTTCCAGTGGCATGGAAAGAGTTTGAAAACCTTTTTGAACGCAACAGAATTTTTATAGACAGAACCGTAAATGTGGGTGGAATTTCTGCCGAAAAAGCAATGGCTTATGGCTTTACAGGTCCAAATTTGCGAGCCGCCGGAATAGATTATGACGTTCGGGTAGCACAACCTTATAGTTCTTACGAAGATTTTGATTTTATAATTCCTGTTGGAAAATCTGGTGATACTTATGATCGTTTTTGCGTTCGAAATGCCGAAGTTTGGGAAAGCATCAGCATTATCAAGCAAGCCTTGGCCAAAATGCCTGCTGGAAACGACTTTCATGCCAATGTTCCAGACTATTATTTGCCACCAAAAGAATCCGTTTATCACAATATGGAATCCTTGATTTATCATTTCAAAATTGTCATGGGCGAAGTGCCGGTGCCGGTTGCAGAAATTTATCATCCGGTAGAAGGCGGCAATGGTGAATTGGGTTTTTATTTGGTAACTGACGGCAGCAGAACCCCTTATAGGCTGCACTTTCGCAGACCATGTTTTATTTATTATCAAGCCTATCCCGAGATGATAAAAGGTGCTTTGCTCTCTGATGCCATCGTAATTTTGTCGAGTTTGAATGTTATTGCAGGCGAACTTGATGCTTAAAAAAGTATAATATATAATGTAAAATAGTAGCCGCTATGATGAACAAAAATGATTTAGTTGCTATTATTACAAAAAAATAAAATGGAAAGAACAATTATCAAACAAGAAATAAACATCACCGAACCATTAATGGTGCGCATCAAGGAGTTGATTTCTCATTATCCTTCAGACAAACGAAAATCGGCATTATTGCCCGTTTTGCACGAAGTTCAAGACGCACACGACAATTGGTTGAGCATTGAATTGCAGGACAAAGTAGCGCAAATTTTGGAAATCAAACCCATCGAAGTCTATGAGGTAGTGTCTTTTTATACAATGTATAACCAACGACCAATCGGCAAATATATGTTTGAGTTTTGTCAAACATCACCTTGCTGCTTGAACGGTGTCGAAAATCTGATGGATTATACGTGCAACAAATTGGGCGTAAAGCTAGGACAACCAACCCCAGATGGCCTATTTGAAGTGCGTGGCGTAGAATGCCTTGGCGCCTGCGGCTATGCGCCAATGATGCAATTGGGAGATTTTTATAAAGAGCATTTGACCGAGCAAAAAATAGATCAATTGATAGTTGAATGCAAAGATGGAAAAATAATAATGCACGACAAATAGCCAAAAAATATATTAAAAAATAACTTATTTGATGAGTAAAAAAATATTATTAGAAAAAATAAACATTCCGGGGATCAAAACCTACGATGTTTATAGACAAAATGGCGGTTATGCCTCTGTAGAAAAAGCCCTAAAAACACTCACGCCAGACGAGGTTGTCGAGGAAGTAAAAACCTCTGGACTGCGCGGACGTGGTGGAGCTGGTTTTCCGGCGGGTATGAAATGGAGTTTTATCGACAAAAAATCGGGCAAGCCACGCCACCTTGTTTGCAATGCCGACGAGTCTGAACCTGGCACCTTCAAAGACCGCTATTTGATGGAATTTTTGCCGCATTTGCTCATCGAGGGCATGATTACTTCCAGCTATGCCCTTGGCGCAAATCTTTCCTATATATATATAAGAGGCGAATATATGTGGATTTATAAAATATTAGAACGTGCCATAGCCGAAGCAAAAGCCGCTGGTTTTTTGGGAAAAAACATTCTTGGATCTGGATTTGATTTAGAACTTTATGTTCAAATTGGCGCCGGAGCCTATATTTGTGGCGAAGAAACTGCACTTATAGAAAGCCTTGAAGGCAAGCGAGGCAACCCAAGAATAAAACCACCGTTTCCGGCAGTATCTGGGCTTTGGGCAAACCCAACAGTGGTAAACAATGTAGAAACTATTGCTGCTGTGCCATGGATTGTAAACAACACTGGAGCAGAATATGCCAAAATTGGAATCGGACGATCTACGGGAACCAAACTAATTTCGGCCTCAGGACACATCAAAAACCAGGGCGTTTTTGAAATAGAGCTTGGACTTTCGGTTTATGAATTTATGAATTCCGACGAATATTTGGGCGGAATGAGTTCAGACAGACCCTTGAAAGCATTTGTGCCCGGAGGAAGCTCTGTGCCTGTGCTACCAGCAGATTTGATATACAAAACAGCCAACAACGAAGACAGATTGATGAGCTATGAATCGCTGTCTGACGGTGGATTTGCAACGGGATCAATGCTGGGCTCTGGCGGATTTATTGTTTATAATGACACGGCTTGCATTGTAAGAAACACTTGGAATTTTGCTCGTTTTTATCACCACGAATCGTGTGGGCAATGCTCGCCCTGCCGCGAAGGAACAGGCTGGTTGGAAAAAGTTTTGAACCGAATCGAAAACGGATTTGGTCGCGAAGAAGACATAGAGTTGCTTTGGAGCATACAATCGAAAATAGAAGGAAATACGATTTGTCCGCTTGGTGATGCCGCCTCATGGCCTGTTGCTGCTGCGATTAGGCACTTTAAAGAAGAATTTGAATACCATATTCGTTTTCCTGAAAAAGTAAAAAATAGAGATCACTTTGTGGCAGAGCCTTTTAGCATGGCTAAAAAAATAATGATTTAATTCAAAAACAGGATGAATTCCTTATTAATAAATAAGTCAAAAAACGTATCAAATGTTGTTTTTTCAAATGCTGAAATGATAGTGTTTTTGAAAAATTAGAGAAAATTATCTATCATCAGTTTGGTTTCCAAAAACTATGATATACAAATGAAAAACAGTTGAACAAATGACGGTTTATTGGTAATGTCAAGTAATTTATAGAAATGAAATTGATGAAAATATTGCGATAAATGGATTGTTGGAGTAATTAAAATAGAAATAAATTTTAGACAGTGTATTTCTTCAATTAGACGGCGAATTTTTTACAATTTGAAAACTATGATTAATACGATTTTTAGTTAAAATTAAAAATATAATGTGACTTTTTTAAATAAAAATATTTATGAAAGAAACAAAAAACAAAATAAGAATGAAAGTAACCATTGACGGACAGTCCATAGAAGTAGCAGCAGGAACCACCATCTTGCAAGCCGCACGAATGATTGGAGGCGAAGTAGTGCCACCAGCCATGTGCTATTATTCAAAATTGAAAGGAAGCGGAGGCAAATGCCGTTGTTGTTTGGTAGAAGTAGCCAAAGGCAGCGAAGCCGACCCGCGGCCTATGCCAAAGCTTATGGCATCATGTGTGACGGGCTGTATGGATGGCATGGAAGTAAATTCAAAATCATCGGCACGGGTGCAAGAAGCTCGAAAATCTGTAACCGAATTTTTGTTGATCAACCACCCTTTAGATTGCCCAGTTTGTGATCAAGCTGGCGAGTGCGATTTGCAAAATTTGAGTTTTGAACACGGAAAATCTGAAACGAGATTTGTAGAAGAAAAACGAACTTTTGAGCCAGAAGATGTTGGTCCAAACATTCAATTGCACATGAATCGCTGCATTTTGTGCTATCGTTGTGTGATGGTAGCCGATCAATTGACAGATAATCGAGTGCATGGTGTGATGGATCGAGGTGATCATTCAAACATTTCGACTTGTATATCCAAGGCGATAGACAACGAATTTTCGGGCAATATGATAGATGTTTGCCCAGTTGGTGCCTTGACCGATAAAACTTTTAGGTTCAAATCACGGGTTTGGTTTAATAAGCCATATAATGCGCATCGAGATTGTGACAAATGTTGTGGCAAAACCACGGTTTGGATGTTTGGAGACGAAGTTCAGCGTGTAACGGGGCGCAAGGACGAGTATCACGAAGTTGAAGAATTTATTTGCAATGGGTGTAGATTTGATCACAAAAATCCTTCGGATTGGGTGATTGAAGGACCACGAAAGTTTGAGAAAGACTCGGTTATTAATCAAAATAACTATACTCAAAAACTGGATAAAGTTGAGATTGCTACAGAAAAATTCATTTTGGATGGTCGAGACATTGACCGCAAAAAAATAAGTATGGTTTCAAAACCATTAGATGTTGATGTGAAAACTAATGTTGCAAAATTAAATTAAAATGGACAGTACAATTATCATAGAAAAAAGTGTTATCATTTTGGCGGTTTTTGCCATAACGATGCTTATGGCAATGTATTCAACATTGGCCGAACGCAAAATAGCGGCATGGCTTCAAGATAGAATTGGTCCTAATAGGGCTGGTAAGGGCGGTATTTTGCAACCTTTGGCAGATGGGTTGAAACTTTTTTCTAAAGAAGAGTTTTTTCCAAATACACCAAACAAGTTTTTGTTTATCGTAGGGCCAGCAATTGCAATGAGCACTGCCTTGATGACGAGTGCCGTGATACCGTGGGGCGACAAATTGCATCTTTTTGGGCGTGATATTTTGCTGCAGGCTACAGATATTGATGTGGCACTTTTGTATATATTTGGTGTGGTTTCTGTTGGTGTTTATGGCATTATGATTGGCGGATGGGCATCAAACAACAAATTTTCGTTGATGGGTGCGGTAAGAGCTGCCTCACAAATGGTTTCGTATGAGGTGGCAATGGGATTGTCGATTATTGCTTTGTTGATGATGACTGGCACCTTGAGTTTGAGAGAAATTTCGGCACAGCAAGCGGGTTTGCATTGGAATGTTTTTTATCAACCACTTTCGTTTTTAATATTTTTAATTTGTGCTTTTGCAGAAACAAACCGAACTCCTTTTGATCTTGCCGAGTGCGAATCTGAATTAATTGGGGGCTATCATACGGAGTATTCGTCGATGAAAATGGGTTTTTATTTGTTTGCAGAGTATGCAAATATGTTTATTTCTTCTACCATTTTGGCGGTTTTGTTTTTTGGTGGCTACAATTATCCCGGGATGAGTTGGGCGCTAGAAAATTGGGGCGTTAATATTGCAAATGTGATTGGAATTGGAGTTTTGTTTGCAAAAATATGTGGTTTTATTTTCTTTTATATGTGGGTTCGATGGACGATTCCAAGATTTAGATATGACCAATTGATGCATTTGGGTTGGAGGATATTGATACCGCTTTCGATAGCAAATATCGTTATCACTGGAATTGTGTTGTTGCGGGTAGAGATTTTGGCAGCGTTGGGATTCTAAATTGTTTTTTTGATAAAAAATCTTCATCAAATTTTTTAGTCCATTTTAAAATATTTGGTCAATTAATTAAAAAGATAAGTTTTGAAAAGACATATAAAGTTCGAGGATTTTATGTTTGAACTTAATGAGGTTGAAGCAGAAATCTTAAGGAGCCAAATTGGCACCTTAAATTATGGACGAACGAGTATAATAATAGATTGTGAATTAGATTTGGTGGTTTCAAACGGTAACTACTTCTAAAAAGATAGCATTATGAGCCAAGAAATGATAATTCCGGACGAGGTCATAAATAATAGAATTTATTTGATTCGAGGACATAAAATAATGATTGACAAAGATTTAGCAGATTTGTATAAGATAGAAACCAAGCAATTAAAAAGGCAGGTTCGTAGAAATATGGAACGATTTCCTGAGGATTTTATGTTTGAACTTAATGAGGTTGAAGCAGAAATCTTGAGGAGCCAAATTGGCACCTCAAGTTGGGGAGGAACAAGATATGTGCCGATGGCGTTTACAGAGCAGGGAGTTGCAATGCTTTCGAGTGTGGTGAATAGTGCGGAGGCGATACGGGTAAATATTCAAATTATTAGGGTTTTTACAAAAATAAGACAGTTTTTTACAGAAAATCTGACTACAAAATTAGAAATTGAGGCTATAAAGAAAAAGATACAAAATCATGATAAGAACATTGAACTTGTTTTTAGTTATTTGGATGAGTTGATGGACAAGAAAGAGGTTGTACAGGAACGGGTTAGAATAGGATTTAAAAACGATAAATAATATAAAAACGGGGAGCCATAGCCCTGATAGCAGCGGCATCCTTTTATTTTTTTTTCTTTAGAAAAAAATAAAAGATATAGCGGATAGCAGGAAAAAGCTCCAAAAAAAAAGAAAAATGAATATAGAATCAATTTCATTATCGGGCAGAAAAAAGCAGGTTTCTAATAAGGATATGACTTTTTTGGAGCGGATGTATCTTGTGGCGATTGCCAAAGGCTTGTGGATTACGATCAAGCATTTGTTTATGCGCAAGGTTACGATTCAATATCCGGAGCAGGTGCGGGAGATGAGCCCTGTGTATCGTGGGCAACACATGCTAAAACGGGATGAGCAGGGTCGCGAAAACTGTACAGCTTGTGGATTGTGTGCGCTGTCGTGCCCGGCAGAGGCGATCACGATGACAGCTGCCGAGCGCAAAAGTGACGAAAAACATTTGTATCGCGAAGAAAAGTATGCTTCGGTATATGAAATTAATATGTTGCGTTGTATTTTTTGTGGTTTGTGCGAGGAAGCCTGCCCAAAAGATGCTATCTATTTGACGACATCCAAGGTTTTGGTGCCATCGAGTTATGAGCGTGAAGATTTTATATTTGGAAAAGACAAATTGGTCATGCCATTA
The DNA here is from genome assembly GCA_031384845.1 of Bacteroidota bacterium. Taxonomy (GTDB): domain Bacteria; phylum Bacteroidota; class Bacteroidia; order Flavobacteriales; family Flavobacteriaceae; genus Flavobacterium. The sequence goes on along the minus strand of JANNBA010000008.1, from coordinate 7,465 downwards.
GATTTGGCAATGCAAAACACCCAACTAAATACACAAAACTAATGTCAACAATTTTAATCATTTTCTACTTTTTGTCGGCGGTGACTTTGGGCACGGCGCTTTTGACGATCATCAGCAAAAACCCTATTCACAGTGCGATTTATTTGGTGATTTGCTTTTTTTCGATTGCGGGTCACTACCTGCTTTTGAACGCTCAATTTCTTGCTTTTGTGCATGTTATCGTTTATTCGGGTGCTATAATGGTGCTGTTTTTGTTTACGATTATGTTGATGAATCTTAATCAAGAAGACGAGCCTCACAAACCCATTTTCGCCAAATTTGCGGCGGTAGTATCGTTTTGTTTGGTGGCTTTGGTGGTATTGTCGGCTTTTGTAAAGGCACAACCCACTATCGAAAGTTATGCGCAATCGGGACAAGATTTTCAGTCGATCAAGGTTTTAGGAAAAGTGCTCCTTGATGGCGAATCAGGATTTATGGTACCATTTGAATTTGTATCAATATTGCTTTTGGTAGCTATGATAGGTGCCGTTTTATTGTCTAAAAAAGAAAAATCAGAAAAACAATTATGAGAAATATATTAGAACAAATAGGTATTCAGAACTACCTTGTCTTGGCTGCAATCTTGTTTTGCATTGGCATTTTTGGGGTGTTGTATCGCCGCAATGCGATTATCGTTTTTATGTCTATAGAAATGATGTTAAATGCTGTTAATCTGCTGTTTGTGGCTTTTTCTACCTTTCATCAAGATGCTCAAGGACAGGTTTTTGTGTTTTTTTCGATGGCAGTTGCCGCTGCAGAAGTAGCCGTTGGATTGGCCATTTTGGTTTCGATATTCAGAAATATTGGATCTATTGATGTTGATAATTTAAAAAAATTAAAAGGATAATTTATGGATACTAATTTTGCCTTGGTCTTACTTCTTTCGCCGTTTTTTGGTTTTTTGTTTAATGTTTTTTTTGGTAAAAACATTTCAAAAACAACCTCTGGAATCATAGGAACTGCAACAGTTTTTGTTTCGTTTTTGGTAACGTGCTACTTTTTTAACCACATTTTAGATACTCAAAAACCAATTGAAATTGATTTGTTTGATTGGATTTCGATCAGCAATTTCAAACTCAGTTTTGGTTTTTTGTTAGATCAATTGTCGGTGTTGTGGCTGTTATTCATTACCGGAATTGGTACATTAATTCATTTGTATTCCATCAGTTATATGCAGCACGATGACAAAATGCAGTTGTTTTTTGCGTATCTCAATTTGTTTTTGTTTTTTATGATTACTTTGGTTATCGGTAGCAATTTGTTGGTAATGTTTATAGGTTGGGAAGGCGTTGGGCTTTGTTCCTATTTATTGATTGGATTTTGGTATCAAAATCAGGATTATAACGATGCCGCCAAAAAAGCTTTTATAATGAATAGAATTGGCGATTTGGGTTTGTTGATAGGTATTTTTATTTTGGGATCTCAATTCGCTACATTAGATTTTTCGAGTTTACAAACCACAATTGATAGTGCCAAAGATGTTAATGATTTTTGGATAGCCGCTGCTGCACTGTCATTATTTGTAGGTGCTTGTGGCAAATCTGCTCAGATACCGCTTTACACTTGGCTTCCTGATGCAATGGCAGGACCAACACCAGTTTCGGCCTTGATTCATGCTGCAACGATGGTTACAGCTGGAATTTTTATGATTACTCGATTGCATTTTGTGTTTGATTTGTCGGGCGTTGTTCAAAACGGCATTGCTGTTATTGGAGCTACGACGGCTTTATTGGCCGCAACAATTGGTTTGTTTCAAAACGATATCAAAAAAGTATTGGCCTATTCGACAGTTTCGCAATTGGGGCTGATGTTTTTGGCACTTGGACTGGGTGCTTATCAAGTTGCTGTATTTCATGTGATTACGCACGCTTTTTTTAAGGCTTGCCTATTTTTGGGATCAGGATCTGTGATTCACGCACTCGATGGCGAGCAGGATATGCGCAAAATGGGTGGTTTGAAAAAAGCAATGCCTATCACTTTTTGGACGATGATGATTGCCTCTTTGGCCATTGCAGGTATATTTCCGTTTGCTGGATTTTGGTCGAAAGACGAAATCTTAATTAGTGCATTTCACGGCAATACCGTTTTTTGGATAATAGGATCGCTTGCTTCCATATTGACCGCTTTTTATATGTTTCGATTGATGTATCTTACGTTTTTTAACCAGTTTAGAGGCACCGAAGATCAAAAAAACCATTTGCACGAAAGTCCACTTTTGATGACCTTGCCACTGCTTGTTTTGGCCTTGTTGTCAACCTTTGGAGGTTTGCTAAGTTTGCCAAATCACAGCTGGCTGAATGGCTTTTTGGCACCATTATTCCAAAGCAATCAGCACGAACACGGCTTGGATAACACCGCCTATATGTTGATGGCGATTGCCCTTTTGGGAGCTATTGTTGGGATTGTTTTGGCCTATTTCAAATTTCTAAAAAACAACCAAATTCCACAGGAAGATATTGCAATGACGGGAGTTTCTAAACTTATTTACAACAAATATTATATAGATGAAATATATGACTTTGTGTTTGTAAAACCTATCAATCTGCTATCCACTTTTTTTAGAAATCATATTGAAACCCGTCTGTCTAATCTTGTTTTTGGATTTGGAAAAATCACCTATTATGTTGGTTTTCAAGGAAAAAAATTACAAAACGGCAATATTGGATTCTATCTTTTTGCATTTGTTTTGGGCTTTTGTGCCATTCTAACCTACCTATTTTTAGCTTAACACCTTTATTATGAACGTAACACTTATTTTGATTATACTATTGTTTGGAAGTTTTGTAACCTATTTTGTCGGTGACAAATGGGCTTCAAAAACGGCCTTGTTTGTCAGCCTATTAGCCGTTGGTTGCTCGGTGGTTTTGTTAAATCACTTTAATATGGGTGAAAACATTGGGTTTTGTAGCACATGGATTTCACAGCCTAATATTTCTTTTGCGTTGCTCGCCGACGGACTTTCTATAGCCATGCTGCTGTTAACCACGGTTTTGACTTCTATTATAATATTTTCGTCTTTCGAAAATGAATTTAAAAATGCCAAAACTGTTTATGCTTTAATTTTGTTTATGACTTTTGCAATGGTTGGTACATTTTTGGCTTCAGACGGGCTTTTGTATTATATTTTTTGGGAGCTATCATTAATTCCAATCTATTTTATTGCACTACTTTGGGGAATTGGCGATGCCGAAGATCGAAAAAAAGCGGTGATAAAGTTTTTTGTTTACACCTTTGCAGGATCGCTATTTATGCTGGTTTCGTTTGTTTATTTGTATCAAAAAGCGGGCAGTTTGCTCTTGGCAGACTTATACCAACTTTCACTTTCATCAAACGAACAATTTTGGGTTTTTATAGGTTTTTTCTTGGCTTATGCGATCAAGATTCCATTGGTTCCGTTTCATACTTGGCAAGCCAAAGTGTATCAAAAAGCACCAACTGTTGGCACCATGTTGCTTTCTGGAATTATGCTCAAAATGGGGTTGTATAGCATCATTAGATGGCAGCTTCCGATTGCGCCAATCGCTGCAAAGCAGTTGATGTTTGTGCTCATTTCTTTGGGAATTGTGGGTGTAATTTATGGATCGATACTTGCCATTAGACAAAAAGATTTGAAAAAACTTTTGGCATATTCCTCGCTTGCACACGTTGGATTGATAGCTGCAGGCGCCTATACCCTTACGCTCGATGGTTTTCGGGGTGCCGTTTTGCAAATTATATCACATGGATTTGTAGTAATCGGATTGTTTTTGGTTGCCGAAATTATTTTTCGCCGTTATAAAACCTATAATATTGCAGATATGGGAGGCATTCGATCACAAACACCAAAATTTTCTTCCTTGTTTTTGCTGATGGTATTGGCATCGGTTGCATTGCCGTCAACATTCAATTTTGTAGGCGAGTTTACGGTTTTGTATAGCCTTTTTCAAGTTCAGGTTTGGTTTGCTATTTTGGGCGGTACCACTATAATTTTGGGTGCTTATTATATGCTCAAAATGTTTCAAAACACGATGTTAGGCACGACAAACACCAAAATATTCGCAGATGTAAGCAACAACGAACTTATTAGTTTGGGTATTATTGTGGCGGTTATTTTTGTATTTGGTTTGTATCCAAAACCAATAATCGAAATGATCTCGCCAAGTTTAGAAAATATTTTGACGACCATCAACGGTAAAATAAATATATAATCAACTGATTTTAACATATAAAATAATTTTATTCCTTTATAAAAATGACAACATTAATCGCAGTAACTTCTCTTGGGCTTTTGTGCCTTTTGCTCGAAATTTTAAATTTTAGAAAAGCCATTGTCGGAAGCTCGATTTTGGGTTTGATGGCTATTTTGGCATTTCAATTTTTGGAATTTGGAACAACTCAAAATTTTTACAATAATATGATTGTAATCAACAAGTTTTCGACTGCATTTTCAAGTTTATTTCTGGTGCTCACGATATTTTTGATTGCGTTAGGGCATCATTTTTATAAAAACCAACAATCCAAAATTTCAGATTTTATAGCCATCAAGATTTTTCTTTTGGCGGGCTGTATAGCGATGGTATCTTTTGGCAACTTGGCGATGTTTTTTTTGGGAATAGAAGTACTTTCGATCTCGCTTTATGTTTTGGCGGCAAGCAGCCGATTGGATATTAAGAGCAACGAAGCTGGAATGAAATATTTTTTGATGGGGTCTTTTGCTTCAGGGATCATTTTGTTTGGAATTTGTTTGGTTTATGGTGCTACAGGCTCGTTTGATCTTCAAAAAATTCAAGAAACGGCTTTGCTTGTAGATGCCAAAAGTTGGTTTTTTGTAGGTGGCGCAATGCTTGCTATTGGAATGTTATTCAAAATTGCGGCGGTACCATTTCATTTTTGGGCGCCAGATGTTTATGAAGGGGCGCCTACATTGACAACGGCAACAATGAGTACTTTGGCAAAAGTAACTGCAATGGCTGCTTTTTTCAAATTGATGTCGGCTATGAATCTAAATTTGCCAGAATCTGCAGAAACTGTAATTGTAGTAATTGCTATTTTGTCGATGACTTTTGGAAATATTATGGCACTAAAACAGGCAAATGTAAAAAGAATGTTGGCTTTTTCTGGAATATCTCATGCTGGATTTATGCTGATGACTTTGCTTTCGGTGACTACTGCTGCTGGAAGTTTGCTATATTATGTTGCAGCCTATTCCCTTGCTGGAATTGCTGCTTTTAGCGTGATTTTGTATGTAGGAAATCATACTAAAAATGAAGATATTAGCAATTTTAACGGTCTTGGAAAAACAAATCCGTTGCTTTCCATTGTGCTTACATCGGCGCTACTATCTATGGCTGGAATACCTATATTTGCAGGTTTTTTTGCAAAATTAGTGCTTTTTGGTCAGACACTCAAAGCAGGATATTTGATACTTGTAATAGCAGCAGTAATCAATTCGATAATCAGTGTTGGGTATTATTTCAAAATTATTTTGGCGATGTTTGGGAAAGAGCCAAACCAAACCCGTACTGGAAAACCAATCTTGATTTATGCCGTTGCGGTTGTGGCGATTTTGTTGAATATCATTTTAGGATTGTTTCCTGATTTGGTTTTAAATTTGATTTAGGTCACTTTATAATTCAAGTTTTTATACCAACTCTATTTTAAAAAAGGGTTACTTTTTCTTTTTAGAATGAAACGATGGCTTTCATGAAAGATTATTTTTTTTATTCTTTGTAAGTTTTTTTGAAGTTGATTATTACCAAATATGATAATAAAATAGTCTGAAAAACACCATTAATTTGAACATTTCAACATATTTTATTAAAAAAAACCAACAACCCAAAATCATTCGTTGAGGAATTAATAGTGCCAAAAAGCCCAAACTATAAAAAAGACTTTCTAAATTCGCTCAAAACAATTGCAGTAGCAGTAGCCACATTCAAACTCTCGGTCGCCTGCAAATCGCCAAATCGAGGAACAGAAAGCCGGTTTTTGATACCCGCTTCAATATCCATACAAATGCCATTCGCTTCATTCCCAAAAACAACAATCGCATCAGAAGGCAAAACAGATTTATAAATATTTTCGCCATTCAAAAACGTGCCATAAACAGGCAGTTTTGAAGACTTCAAAAACAAGGCCAAATCTGTATAAACCACCTCAACACGACCAATCGAACCCATTGTGGCCTGAACCACTTTTGGATTAAAAACATCGACCGTCTGCATCGAACAAACCATTTTTTGTATCCCAAACCAATCGCAAAGACGCACAATTGTACCCAAGTTTCCTGGATCCCGAATGTCATTGCGAGGAACGAGGCAATCTCTTAAAACATTTACGTGATTTCTTTTGTTTGCCTCGCAATTACAGAATAATCAAAAACCGTTTGGGTAAATTGACTTCATTTTTTTAAAATTATTTTGTTAACAACAGTTCCTTGATCTGATGTCACTTTCAAAAAATAAACCCCATTTTTTAAGTCAAATAATTCCAAATGGTTTATAGATTTTGAGGAAAAAGACTTTACAATTCTGCCCAAATTGTCGATAATCAAAACGTTTGCATTTATCAAAGACGTATCGAAATCTAAAATACCATTAGAAGGATTTGGATACAAAATCAAATTCTGTTGAAATTTTTCAGACAATACAGACAATACAACTTCGCCAGAAAATGGTGTAGAAAACATAAAATTTGCGGTATTCTCTATTTGCGCATAATCACAAATAAATGATATTTGATTTTTAAAAAAGATATTAACATCCAAATCATAATTCAAAACCAATGAAGTGTTTACTGGAATTTGAAACTGATTGGTTTCTGTATGAATTGCATCAAATGGTGTATATAAATAACAGATGTTTAAAGTAATAGTTTGATTGTCAATGCTATAATTAAAATTTTCATAAAAAAATGATTGAGTATTATAGCTAACTACTTTTATACCAAGATTGTTTTCATCAATATTAGCCACACTCACATTTTGAATAGAAAGTGCTTTAGACATAAAAGGAATGCCTAAAAAACAAATAAGAAATAGAAATTTTTTCATAATGATTAATTTGTAATTAAGGTTATAGCATGGCGGATTCAAATAATAAATTTTAAATCTATACTCAAAGATAATCAAAAAATTAACGCCCAATCAAGTTAACAAAACTATAAAAAAGACCTTCTAAATTCGCTCAAAACAATTGCAGTAGCAGTAGCCACATTCAAACTCTCGGTCGCCTGCAAATCGCCAAATCGAGGAACAGAAAGCCGATTTTTGATACCCGCTTCAATATCCATACAAATGCCATTCGCTTCGTTTCCAAAAACAACAATCGCATCAGAAGGCAAAACAGATTTATAAATATTTTCGCCATTCAAAAACGTGCCATAAACAGGCAGTTTTGAAGACTTCAAAAACAAGGCCAAATCCGTATAAACCACCTCAACACGACCA
>JANNBA010000007.1:0-1644 GCA_031384845.1 Bacteroidota bacterium | reverse complement strand
AAGTTGGATAACTACTATCCTTTTGAAAACTGTTTTTAGTTTTTCAATTAAAAAACTACTTGTGTTTTGATAATTTTGTAAATCAAAAACAATAATCTCACAGCCTTGAATTTCTGCCTTTCTTAGAATATTACTAATTCTATTTCCCTCTGGACTTTTTCTGTCTGCAATTTTTCCATTAATCAAATATTCTGGATTTGAACGTTTAACTGTTTTTCCATCTAAATGGGCTCTTATTTCAACATTCATTTTTAGTTCATCTACAATAATTTTAGCACTTTCAAAATTGTCGTTATAATCTTTTTTATCATTAAAAATATTGCTGTAAACTCCTTTTTTCAAATTTTTGTTATAATACTTTTCTTCATTTGGTGCATTCAACTTCATTAATTCATTATTTCTAACGGCTCTGTCGTTGGTTTTGAGCAACTTAATAAATTTATGGTTGTTGGTGAAAATTTCTTAATCTGCACCTACATTGCCAGACATATCTGGAGCATCAAGATCCGTTATTTTGTCCTGTGTAGCTTTTTCGGCAGTTTGCACAACATCGCAACTGCATCGCCATCCGTTTGGTGGATAATAAATACCCCAAAACGGGTCGTCAACTGGTTTCACAACTCCATTAAGCATAACGTGTTCATCTCGCACCTTTGCCACCAATTATGAACTATTGGTAAGCTACATCGAGTGGAATATTAGATAATATGGAAGCTCAAAAAAAATACGTCAAACCCTTTACAGAGGTTGATATAACGGCTCACGAAGCGAAAGTTGGCGGTAAACGCAATCTTCGATTAATTGAAATTCAAGATGATGAAGATACCGTTTTTGTGTATTTGGTCAAGCGTCCTACGCGATCGGTCATACAGGCAATGACCACAGCTGGAGCAAAAAACAACACAGATGGTGTAGCAAAAATACTACTTGGTTGCATTTTGGAGGGCGATTTGGAGGTTATCGAAAACGATGGTTCTATGTATCTGGCGATGATTGAAAACATTACTACTCTTGTTGGAGGTGTCAAGGGCGAAATAAAAAAGCTTTAGAGGGATTTCGGCTCGATCCTGAAGACAACGACAACGACAATGAATAAATAGCCAAGGTTAACGCCATTCTTCGATTTCACTACAAAATTGAACCCGAAGAGCTGTCAAATCAAAGATGGAGCCAGTTGTTTACCGAATACGCTTTTGTACAACGACAAAATTTTGACAACATCGAAACGGTTATTAAAAACGCTGTATTTGAAGTTGCCGCTACTCTTTTTGGAAAAAAATTGCTTTTAGCCTTAAAGGCAAAATAAATTTTATACAATTCGTAACAAAAAGAAGCAAGGCTGATAAAATGGATATCCAAAAACTTGCAGTTAAAAACAAAATAAAAACAACTAAAATAATCGTTCCAATCCAATAAAATAAAAGCAGTATTGTTTCCATAAAAATTATTTACGCAAATATACAATAAATGTCGAACGCAATTACCACCTGGACGCTAAATATTTGCAGATGCAATATCAAGAACCCACAGAAATGGAATACATCACGATTGAGCCAAACGTAGAGGTGAAAGATATAGATAAACCCGATATTGATGCTTGAACAATTTGCGTCACTGAGTACATAGAAAAAGCCCCAATTAGGG
>JANNBA010000188.1:0-2814 GCA_031384845.1 Bacteroidota bacterium | reverse complement strand
CCTAAAAGTCTATAATCGCCCTGATGCAGCGGCATCCTTTTTGGATTTTCTTTTTCAGAAAATCCAAAAAGATATAGCGTGCAGCAGGACAGATAGTGTACTGAAGTTGGTGGTGTGCGCCAAAAGTGATATTGGCATATTTATTGATGTTTAATAATAACCGTTTAAGAGTTATTTATAATTTTAACATTCAAATTATGCTAAAACGAACCTTACTCATCGAAAACAAAGCTTCAATATCATGCAAAAATTTGCAGTTGGTAATCAAAACCGATACTAAAGAAAGTACCATTCCAATTGAGGATATTGGTTTTTTGGTGATTGACAATCCCGAAATTTATTTCAGTATCACCGCATTGAATGTGATGGTTGAGCACAATGCAGCCGTTATTTTTTGTTCAAAAAACCATCTGCCAAATGCGATGTTGCTGAATCTTAACAGCCATCATATTCAACAAGAAATTTTTAGAAATCAAATTGACGCTTCACTACCGCTAAAAAAGCAATTGTGGCAACAAACTATTGTTGAAAAAATTAAAAACCAAGGAATTTTATTAGAAAAAATTAGTGGTCAAAAAAATGCTTTTGAGTTTTTTTCGTCAAAGGTTTTGAGTGGCGATACCAGCAATATGGAAGGTGTTGCGGCCCAACAATATTGGAAGTCGTTTTTTGAAACCAAGTTTAAAAGAGAAAGATTTGGAGATTATCCAAATAATTTTTTGAATTATGGTTATGCCATTTTGAGAGCTGCAACCGCAAGATCCTTGTCTGGAAGCGGATTATTAAACACACTTGGAATACATCACAAAAGCAAATATAATGCATTTGCCTTGGCCGATGATATTATGGAACCGTTTCGACCGATTGTGGATGAAAGCGTTTTTGAAATCATGCAAAACTTTGAAGAACAAGAACTTAATTCAAAAATAAAAAGTGAATTATTACAGATTCTAACCCGAACTGTGTATTTCAAAGACGAAAAAAGCACTTTGATGATTGCGCTTCAAAAAACGGCAAGCTCGCTTCAACAATGTTTTATGGGGGAACGCAAACGCATCAAATATCCCAAATTATGGAACTCAACGGGTATAGAATAATGTGGTTGTTTGTGTTTTTTGACCTGCCGACGGAAACCAAAAAAGATCGCAGAAACGCTACGCAATTTCGACTTAATTTGCTCAAAGATGGCTTTAGTATGATGCAATTTTCGGTTTATCTTCGGCATTGTGCAAGTAGCGAAAGTGCCGATGTGCACGAGAGAAGAATTCATAGTTTGGTGCCTGCATTAGGCAAAGTAAGCGTTTTGCGGATAACAGACAAGCAGTTTGGCAACATCATTAATTATGTAGGTCAGAAACCACAGCCCAAAAGTATGACACCTCAACAATTGGAATTGTTTTAGTTTTTTGGAAATATTACCAAATACAATAATGAAATAACCCAAAGAAACGGAGGTTTTTTTGCCAAGTCAAGAAAAAAAATGTTCTATAGCCATTGTACGTATGACTTTTTGATGACAGGTTAGCGAAAAAGAAAGCGTTTATTAGATTATTTTTATTTTAAATTAAATTTATCTGAATACCAAACATTTGGATTATTTCTGATATAATTTATTATATTAAAATAAGCCCTTTCGTCTCTAATAATATGATCATGAAAGGAGCGATGCCAAGAAAAATCTTCAAATCCAGTATTATGAATGATTTTTGAACTTGTAGTTTTGAAAGCACCCATGATTTGTGAAAGTGATTTTATTTTGATTTTTGCAGTAGCTTCAGAAATTTCAACATTCGTTTTCATTACATTTGAATTGATTTCAATTATGGCATGAATATGGTTTGGCATGACTATATGTGCATGAAGTGATATATACGGATATTGAATTTCTAACCATTTTAATTGACTATTTACAATGTTTCCATATTGATTCAATTCCATTTTAGCTATATCATTAATACTTTTTTTTGGGTTACGAATAGGGGTTACCAAAAATTCATTTATCGACAGATCAAGAACGGCTTCTTTTTCGGAATTATTTTCCGCAGGTAAAATACTGTTTGTTTCCACACTTTTTATATAACCAAAACAACATTGCATATCCTTGACGCATGATGTGACAAAATATAAATTATTTTTGGAATAATCATATCCTACTAATCTGTTTTTTTTTCTATTTTTCATATTTACGAATTTTTTAAAATCATTCCGAACGGACATGTTGCGACCTGCCCCTACAACGCAAAACCGATATTTTTTATCATCATTCCGAACGGACAGGTCGCGACCTGCCCCAACATCGAAAAAACGATATTTTTTATCATCATTCCGAACGGACAGGTCGCGACAAGTAGGTGACTTCGAATTTCTTGTGGGCGAAGTCGGCCTTGGTCATGGTGACGATGCCGCGCAGGGTGTCGCCCTTGGAGTCGAAGGAGATGTCTCCGACCATCGCGCGCATGTTGGTGTTGCGCACGGCCTCGAGAATTTTCTTGCGGTCGGAGTCGCCGGTGCGGCGCAGCGCGCCAAGCGCCACGCGCGCGGCCTCGTAGCCGTAATGGTCGTAGGTGCGGGGCACGGCGCCCGCCCAGCGCTTCTGATAGCGTTCGATGAAATCGGTCGCGCTCGGAAGGGCCTCCACCGGGACCCCGCCGACCGAGATGTAGGCGCCGTCGCCCGCCGCTCCGGCGACTTCAAAAAAGTCGCTATTCTTCGTCGCGTCGCCGGACAGGAAGGCTCCCTTGTAGCCCGCGGCGCGGGCCTGCTTGATCAGAAGCCCGGCCTCCATGTAGATGCCGCCAAAGAACACCGCCTCGG
>JANNBA010000183.1:0-11151 GCA_031384845.1 Bacteroidota bacterium | reverse complement strand
CCTGGCAGGCAAGAGGTGGTCGGTTCGAATCCGATATTCTCCACAAAAACAAGACTTTACAGCAATGTAAAGTCTTGTTTTGTTTGGGCTTTATCCATCACAATTATTCTTTGGCCTTAAAACATCAATATTTTTTTAATTTGTCGTGGGCTGCTATTATTTCGGCATAATCAATTATTTTTATGAATATAATTTCGAATTTCGATTAAAGTTATTTTAAACAAAAACAAGTGTTTTGTATGAATTTGAAATCAATTTTCATCAAAATTTTGCTTTCAAATATGCAAAATCTCCTCGTCAATCAATAGCGCTTCGTGGCGAAGTTTTAGAAAAATTTGCGCTACGGCAATAGTGTCTTTTTCGCAATAGGTTACGATGCGGTCGATATCTTTTTCGACATAAAAAACATGGGCTACTTGGCTGCCATCAATATCGCCTTTTGGTGACGGAATACCTAATATTTTGGTCAATAATTTGAGCGATGTAAAATGTTTGTAATCGCCAAATTTCCATAATTCTAGCGTGTCCAAATGTGGAATTTCCCAAGGTTTTTTCCCAAACAAATTAAGCTTTTGTGGAATCGAAATCCCATTGATAATCATACGTCTGGCTATAAATGGGATATCAAATTCTTTGGCATTATGCCCGCATAAAACGTGTTGTGGCAGGTTAAAATGATTGTTGAGCAGGTTTATAAAATCGCGCAAAATCTTTTTTTCGTCACCAAAAAAGGAGGTTACTCGAAATTGGCGAAGGTCATTTTTTAGTATAAAATAACCTACAGAAATGCACACAATTTTGCCAAACTCGGCCCAGATTCCAGCACGCTCATAAAAATCGTTTGCAGAAACTTCTTCTTTGCGTTGGTATTGGGTTTTGTGCTCCCAAAGCTGCTTCATTTCGCTATCGAGCAAGGCATAATCTTCTTGTTCAGGAACGGTTTCAATATCAAGAAACAAGATGTTGTTGAGGTGTATTTTTTCTATCATAAACCAAAAAATTTACGGTTTAAACCAATACGAATGTAGGAAAAAAAAGTATTGTTTTTACTTTCTAAAATAAATTTTGTTGCAAAGATGGATTTTCGTGTTCGAGGAGCCATTTTTTGCGCCACAATCCTCCTGCATACCCAGTCAATGATCCATCGCTACCAATCACACGGTGACATGGCACCACGATCCAAAGTGGGTTTTTGCCATTGGCGGCTGCAACGGCACGTACGGCTTTTGGATCGCCCATTTTTTTGGATAATTGCATATAAGACAGGGTTTTACCATGCGGAATTTGTCGCAATTCCGCCCAAACTTTCTGCTGAAAATCGGTGCCCGACGGGTTGCATTCAAAATCAAAATCTATGCGGTTGCCCAAAAAATATTCGTTGATTTGCAAAACTGCTTTTTCCAAAACCAGCGGTATCGAGGTCGAAATACCGCCTTGATCTGCAATCAAAACTTGGGCTATACCAAGCGAATCACCTGTTATTTTGGCAATTCCGAGTGGGGTTTTGAAGCAATGAGATTCCATTTAATTTTAAATTATTTCGAGTATATATAGGTTTCTATTGCTTGTAATTCTATATCAGACATTGTTTTTGTAACTTCAAAATTGGTTTTCATAATCTCAAATTGTGAAGGATCAACAATTGGGGCTGCTTGATTTTGTAAAAACAGCACCATATTACCTTTTTTGGCTTTATAAATTTTAGAAATCGTTTTTAAACTTGGCGCAATCAACTCATTTTCAATCTGGTGACAGGACATACAATTGCCTTTTCCTTCAAAAATTTCTTGCCCTTGCTCGACTATCGTTTTGCTTTCTTGTGGATAAAGTGCTTCTTTTTGGTTTTCTTTTTTACAAGAAAAAAAAAGCAACGAAATGATAAAAAGGCTTAATTTGTTCATTTTACGAAATAATTTTTACAATATCCTTGGCAAAATAACTTGCAATCAGATCTGCGCCAGCCCTTTTTATGGCAGTTGTTTGTTCCATCATAATCGCATCGTGATCGAGCCATCCTCTTTCAGACGCCGCCTTTATCATAGCATATTCGCCAGAAACCTGATATACTGCTACTGGAACATGAACGATATTTTTTATTTCTCGCACTATATCAAGATAGGCAATCCCGGGTTTAACCATCACAATATCAGCTCCTTCTTGAATATCTAACAGTGTTTCTCTAATGGCTTCTTTTCTGTTATGATAATCCATTTGATAGCTTTTTTTGTCTTTAGGCACGTTTTGAGCATCAACAGGAGCCGAGTCTAAAGCATCACGAAAAGGGCCATAATGCGCCGAAGCATATTTGGCACTGTATGCCAAAATTGCCGTATTTGTTAGATTATTGCTCTCGAGTGCCTCTCTGATTTTTAAAATTCGACCGTCCATCATATCGCTTGGTGCCACAATATCTGCGCCTGCAACTGCGTGCGAAACACTCATTTGGGCAAGAATAGCAACGGTCAAATCATTGTCTATTTTTCCGTTTTCAAGCACACCATCATGTCCAAAAACAGAATAAGGATCAAGCGCTACATCTGTCAAAACAATCATTTCTGGCACTGCATTTTTTACGGTTTTGATGGCGCGCTGCATCAATCCGTTTGGGTTTATGGCTTCTTTTCCTACATTATCTTTCAGATTATCAGGCACTTTTACAAAAAGCAACACAGATTTCAAACCCATTTTCCATAATGTTTTCACTTCTGTTTCGAGCAGATCCAAACTTTGTCGAAAATAGTTGGGCATTGATGCTATCGGGTCTTTTATGCCACGGCCTTCAACCACAAAAAGCGGCACAATAAAATCGTTTGGGTGCAATATTGTTTCGCGAACCAGGCTGCGTATAGCATCGGTTGTTCGCAGGCGGCGTGGGCGGTCTAGTGGATACATGGGTTTGGTTTTAGGACTGTTTTACAAAATTATCTTTGAGGCCTACGGTTTTATTAAATACCAATTTCTGAGCCGTACTTTCGGGATCTACGCAAAAATATCCCAACCGCTGAAACTGAAACTTATCGCCTATTTGAGCGGTTTGCAAACTTGGTTCTATATATCCGGTTGTGATTTTGAGCGAGTTCGGGTTGAGTAGTGTTTTAAAATCAACACTTTTGTCTGCTTCTGGATTTTCGGTCACAAAAAGGCGGTCATACAATCTAATTTCGGCTTCGATAGCGTGCAAAACAGACACCCAATGCAAGGTTCCTTTTACTTTTCGCATGCTGGCTTCGGTGCCGCTGCCGCTTCGAGAGTCGGGGTCGTAGGTGCAGTGAATTTCAATAATATTGCCAGATTCGTCTTTTATAACACTTTCACCTTTAATGATATAAGCGTTTTTCAACCGTACTTCTTTGCCCAATGTCAGTCTAAAAAATTTGTTGTTGGCTTGTTCCAAAAAATCTTCTTTTTCTATAAAAACAGTGCCCGAAAACGGCACTTTTCGGTGTCCCAAACTTTCGTCTTCTTGACTATTTTCGGCCTCAAGCCACTCTTCTTGTTCCTTTGGATAATTGGTAATAATCAATTTTATAGGGTCTAAAACAGCCATTACGCGAGGGGCATTTTTGTTTAAATCTTCGCGTATGCAAAATTCCAACAACGACACATCTATCATATTTTCGCGCTTGGCAATACCAATAGTTTCACAAAAATTTCTGATAGAAGCCGGGGTATATCCTCTTCTGCGAAGGCCAGAAATGGTAGGCATTCGGGGATCGTTCCAACCACTAACAATCTTGTTTTCAACCAATTGCAAAAGTTTTCGCTTGCTCATTATGGTATAGTTGAGGTTCAAACGGGCAAATTCATATTGATTGGGGCGCACTTTGCCATCTTCATAAATTTGATCCAAAAACCAATTATACAATTCACGGTGCATCACAAACTCTAAGGTGCATATCGAATGCGAAATTTGTTCGATATAGTCGCTTTCGCCATGCGCAAAATCATACATAGGATATATTTTCCAAGCATCACCAGTTCTGTGATGATGTCGGTGCAAAACCCTGTATATCAATGGATCACGCATCAGCATATTGCTTGATTTCATGTCTGTTTTGGCTCTCAAAACGTGACTTCCTTCTGGAAAATTGCCGTTTTTCATCCCTTCAAAAAGGCTCATGTTTTCGGCAACACTTCTGTTTCTAAAAGGGCTATCGGTTCCAGGTTGTGTTGGTGTGCCTTTTTGTATCGCCATATCTTCAGATGATTGGCTATCTATATAGGCTTTGTTGTTTTGAATCATCAAAACCGCCCATTGATACAGCTGTTCAAAATAATCTGAGGCATAGCGCTCCTGATCCCAAACAAACCCCAGCCATGTCAAATCTTCCTTGATAGCATCTACATATTCTTGCTCTTCTTTGGCAGGATTGGTGTCGTCAAAACGCAAATTTACTGGCGCACCGTATTTTTTGCCCAACCCAAAGTTCAAACAAATCGCTTTGGCGTGGCCAATATGTAAATAGCCGTTTGGCTCTGGTGGAAATCGAAAACGCAGCTTTTTTTGGTCAAAACCATCGGTCAAATGGTCTTCGATAATTTGTTCAATAAAATGAAGTGATTTTTCTTCGGTTGCCATATTTTTGTTTTATTTTTACAAAGATAAAAAAAATGCTGATAGAACATTGTCTTTGACGCATTAGATAAACACATTTGTATAAAAACAGCAACATGGGATTGATTATTTTAAAAAACATTCGTACTTTTTCTTACCACGGCTGTCTTGAAGAGGAGGCCAAAATTGGATCTAATTATAGAACCGATTTGAAAATCAAAACCAATTTGACACCATCTGCCTTGAGCGACAATCTCTTAGATACTGTTGATTATGTGCTGCTTAACCATATTGTGGTTACAGAAATGGCTATTCGAGCCAATTTGTTAGAACATGTTGCTTATCGCATCAAGCAACGTATTATTGCCGAAATCCCATCGGTTTTGAGCGTAAAAATCTCGGTTTCAAAGTTAAATCCGCCTATTGGTGGCGATGTTCAAGCTGTAACAGTTGTGCTTGTTTGATTTAGAAAAAAACAAAACGAACCCTAAAAATCAATTTCAATCCACTATTTTTTCACTATTTTTGATAAAAATTTAAACCACCTATTATTATGAAATACCTTCCTATAGACAATCTTTTATTTATAAAAAACCGCGCCAAATTTGTTGCAGCAATGAAGCCAAATAGCTTGGCGGTATTTAATTCAAACGATATTTATCCGGTTTCTGCAGATAGCACTTTGCCTTTTGCGCAACACCGCGACATTCTTTATTTGTCTGGCGTAGATCAAGAAGAAAGCATTTTATTGCTTTTTCCAGATGCGCCCTATCCAGAACATCGCGAAATGCTTTTTTTGAAAGAAACCAATGATCATATAGCGGTTTGGGAAGGCGAAAAATTATCAAAAAAACAAGCTTTTGAAGTTTCTGGCATCAAAACTGTTTTTTGGCTTCAAGATTTTGAAAAAACCTTAAACCAATTGATGACTTATGCCGATACTATTTATATCAATACCAACGAGCATTATCGCGCCAATGTTGTTACAGAAACCCGTGAAGCCCGATTTGTAAAATGGTGGAAAGACAAATATCCGGCGCATCAAGTGGCCAAAAGCAACCCTATTTTGCAAAGAATTCGCTCTATCAAAGAGCCGCAAGAACTCGATTTGATTCAAAACGCTTGTAATATTACCGAAAAAGGCTATCGCCGATTACTAGGATTTGTAAAACCAAACGTTGCAGAATATGAAATTGAAGCAGAGCTTTTGCATGAGTTTGTGCGCAATCGATCCAAAGGATTTGCTTATACACCCATTATTGCTTCTGGCAAAAATGCAAACGTTTTGCACTATATCGAAAACAACCAACCCTGTCTTGCAAACGATTTGATTTTGCTTGATGTTGCCGCAGAATATGCCAATTATTCCAGCGATATGACCAGAATGATTCCTGTTTCGGGTCGGTTTTCTGACCGACAAAAAAAGGTTTATCAAACCGTTCTTCGAGTTAAAAATGAAGCGACAAAAATGCTTATTCCAGGTACACTTTGGAAAGAATACCATATTGAAGTAGGCCATATTATGACTTCGGAGCTTTTGGGCTTGGGTTTGATAGACAAAGCTGCTGTGCAAAATCAAGACCCTGAATGGCCAGCTTACAAAAAATATTTTATGCACGGCACTTCGCATCATTTGGGCTTGGACACGCATGATTACGGTCTTCTGCACGAGCCAATGCAAGCCAATATGGTTTTTACGGTCGAGCCAGGCATCTATATTCCAGAAGAAGGTTTTGGTATCAGATTAGAAGACAACGTGGTTATTCAGCCAAATGGCGAGCCGATTAACCTGATGCAAAACATTCCGATTGAGATAGAAGAAATTGAGAACCTGATGAACCTATAATTTTTTATTTTATAAATTATTGATTATCAGTAATTTGAAATTTTTATCTTGATAATGAAAACACATTTTTACGCCTACATAACCCAACTTCAAAACCAAATTACTGCAGCCATAGAAACGGCAGACGGCAAAGCCATTTTCAAAGAAGATATTTGGAAACGTGAAGAAGGCGGCGGCGGCAAGACCCGAATTTTAGAAAACGGAGCCATTTTTGAAAAAGCTGGCGTCAATATTTCGGCAGTAGAAGGCAAGTTGCCCGAAGCGATGCAAACAATGTTTGATGTTGGCGAAGTAGATTTTTTTGCCTGCGGCTTAAGTTTGGTTTTGCATCCAACAAACCCAATGATACCAACGGTTCATGCCAATTGGAGGTATTTTGAAATGTATGACAAAAGTGGCAATATCATGGAGCAGTGGTTTGGCGGAGGCCAAGATTTGACACCCTACTATTTTTTTGAAAAGGACGCTATTCATTTTCATCAAAGTTGCAAAAACGCTTGTGATAAGCACAATCCCGATTTTTATAAACAGTTTAAAGCACAGTGTGACCGCTATTTTTGGAACGCACATCGCAATGAATCTCGTGGTATTGGGGGATTATTTTTTGATTATTGCAAAGCGACTCCCGATTTTTCGCTTCAAAATTGGTTTGATTTTGTTGTAGAAGTTGGCAATAGCTTTCTCGAAGCTTATTTGCCTATTGTTGCCGAACGAAAAAGCCTACCTTATACAGTCGCGCAAAAAACATGGCAAGAAATTCGCCGTGGCCGCTATGTCGAATTTAATTTGGTGCACGACAAAGGCACGCTTTTTGGACTCAAAACCAATGGTAGAATCGAAAGTATTTTGATGAGCCTGCCGCCACGAGTGCGCTGGGTATATGATTTTCAGCCGAAGCCAAATAGCGAAGAAGCCATTTTGATTGAAATTCTATCTAAACCCAAAGACTGGTTATTATTGGAAAAATGATTGCTTTCAAATCATAACCCGCTACAATTTAATTTTATAAAACCTACAAAAACAAACTATTATTCTCAAAAGCTGCTTTTAGAGGGGCCAAATCTTTGAGTAATACTTTGCCTTCAAAAGCCTTTAAATGATTGTTGTGATGCACGTCTGAACCAACAAAATCGATCATTCCTTCGTTCAACAATTTTTTGGCTGTTTCAAAAACTGGTCTGCCATAATACCCCACGGTTGACAACAAATTGATTTGAAATAAACAGCCCGCTCGTTTCAATTTTTTGTACTCATCAAAGTCGTGATGATAAAAAATATACCGCTCTGGATGCGCCAAAATGGGTTTGTAACCCGCCACCTGCAAATCAAACAAAATGCTATACAACTGCATTGGCGCATTGATATATGACATTTCTACCAATACATATTTGTCTTTTAGCACTAGCAAAGGCTCTGATTGAAAACGCTTTACAAATGCATCGTCCATCAAATATTCCGACGCTGACCTAAAAGGGACTTTTATATCGTTTTGTAACAATAACGCAACTGTTTCTGAATTTTTGTCTAAAATTATGGGTGTAGTGTTTTCCCAAACATGAGCCATTGTATGTGGAGTTGCAATAAACGATTCAAAACCAAAAGAAATCAAGGTGGTTGTGAGTCGAAGGGTGTCGTCAAACGTCTTGGCGCCATCATCTATTCCAAACAACAAATGAGAGTGAATGTCTATATAACCATTTGGTATTAAGTCTTTTAATCGTTTTTTGTTGAGGTTGAATAAAAACATTTGATTTTTATTTTTTAAAATTGATTGAAAAATTGATAAAAAAAGCAAGGATGTTTTTAGACACAAAAAAGCACTAAAAGTAAATTTTAGTGCTTTGGTTTATATAAAAAAGCGAATATTATGCTTTTTTTCTGTTGGCATTGTATTGAAATGCTGCAAATGCAACACCTGCAACGGCAAGCCAAATAAGATTTGAGCTAATAGGAGCTGGCGGGTCACCACCACCGCTTGGACCTGCATCTGGAGCAGGAACTTGTGCAATTGACGCTACATTCATCATTAGTGCGAAAGCAACTAATAAACCTTTTTTGTAATTTAATTTCATAATTCTAACGTTTAATGATTATAAACTTTGTTGCAAATATAACAACATTTTTTTAATTTAATATTATTAGTCACTTTTTTTATTTTTTTTACTTTTTCGTAAGAAAAAATATTCAAAACACCAAATTGTTAATAACCCTATCAAATAGTTAACAAATATAGTCAAAAAAATTACGCAACCAAATTTTTTATAAAAAAAAGTTAATTTTTTTTAATTTTCAAATTCCGAAGTAAAAAACAGCTTTACATTTGGATATTTTGACTGTGTCATTGAGATGGTAAAGTCTGAATCAGCCAAAAAAACCAGTTGATTATACTTGTCTTTTGCCAAAAACTTGGCCTTGATACGTTTGAACTCCATAAATTCTGTGCTTTTTGGATCTGTAGGTTTTACCCAACATGCTTTGTGCACCGGAAAGTTTTCATAATTGCATTTTGCGCCATATTCATGCTCCAAACGGTATTGAATTACCTCATATTGTAGCGCGCCAACTGTGCCAATAACCTTGCGGTTGTTGAGTTCGAGCACAAAAAGTTGTGCTACGCCCTCGTCCATTAATTGGTCTATCCCTTTTTCTAATTGTTTGGCTTTTAGCGGATCTGCGTTGTTGATGTATCTAAAATGCTCTGGCGAAAAACTCGGAATTCCTTTAAAACTCATTTTTTCGCCCTCTGTGAGGGTGTCGCCAATCTTAAAATTTCCAGTGTCATGCAAACCCACAATGTCTCCTGGAAACGAAATGTCAACAATTTCTTTTTTTTCTGCAAAAAACGCATTTGGACTAGAAAATTTAAGATTTTTTTCTTGTCTAACGTGCCAATAAGGCTTATTTCTTTCAAATGTACCCGAGACAATCTTGACAAAAGCCAATCTGTCACGGTGTTTTGGATCCATATTAGCATGTATTTTAAAAACAAAACCAGTCATTTTGTCTTCCTGTGGTGCGATCAATCTAGTTTCTGAATCTTTTGGCCTTGGCGATGGTGCAATATTTACAAAACAGTCTAATAGCTCTCGCACCCCAAAATTATTCAATGCCGATCCAAAAAAAACAGGCTGTTGTTGGCCCGACAAATAGGCCGATTGGTCAAAACTTGGATACACTTCAGTTATTAATTCCAAATCTTCTCGAAGTTGAATTGCAGGTTTTAGACCAATTATTTTTTCTAAATCCTTATTCTGAAGATCCGAAAAAGCAATAGTTTCTTCTATGTTTTTGCGCGAATCACCACTAAACAGATTGATGTTTTGTTCCCACAGGTTATAAATACCCTGAAAATCATAGCCCATCCCAATCGGAAAGCTCAACGGCGATACACAAAGTCCTAATTTTTGCTCTACCTCATCCATCAAATCAAAAGCATCTTTGCCTTCTCGGTCTAGTTTGTTGATAAAAACGATGATTGGAATTTGTCTTAATCGGCATACGGCAACGAGTTTTTCAGTTTGCTCTTCTACCCCTTTCGCAACATCGATTACAACAATCACGCTGTCAACAGCGGTTAATGTTCTAAAGGTATCTTCGGCAAAATCTTTGTGGCCAGGTGTGTCCAAAATATTGATTTTCTTATCCTTATATTCAAATGCCAAAACGGATGTCGAAACCGAGATGCCACGTTGTCGCTCTATTTCCATGAAATCCGACGTGGCTCCTTTCTTTATTTTGTTGTTTTTTACAGCGCCTGCTTCCTGTATAGCACCACCAAAAAGCAACAACTTTTCCGTCAAAGTTGTTTTGCCTGCATCTGGGTGCGAAATGATACCAAAAGTGCGACGGCGGTTTATCTCTTCTAAAAAAGTCATAATTTTTTTATATGTTGCAAAAATAAGGTTTTTATTTTAAATTTTTAAACCTCTTTTTTCAATTATAATATTAGCACTTTTTTTCCTTAAATCAATCCTTATTTTTGCATTATTTACAAAATCATAATTAATTATTGGTTTTTATTACAATATTTTAGGATAAATATCAAAAATTAATTAATTTTCAGGTTTTGTGTTTTGTTTATTATCAATTTTCATTATTTTTGCGGACTATAAATCATATTTTTTATGGAGGCAAATTTAAACGTATTGTTGGCAGACGATCATTGTATTGTAAAAAAAGGAATCGAACATTTTTTGAAAGAGCTTTTTGGCAATGTAACGGTTACCAAATCAGAGTTTTTTGACAAAATCTGCTCTTATCTCAAAGAAGAAGTTTTTGATTTGATTGTTATCGAAGTGACTATTAGCGACCTTAAAGCTATTGATATGATTGCGATGATCAAAAAAATCCAACCCAATATTAAGCTACTAGTTTTTACAGATCAAGACGAAGATTTATTTGCCATCAAATATCTCAAAGCCGGTGCTGACGGTTTTTTGCGCAAAATTAGTTCGGAATTTGAATTGCAAAGAGCCTTTTTTTCTATTATCGAAACCGGAAAATTTATAAGCGAGGCTATCTTACAGAAAATCGCCCTTATTGAAGCCAATGTGCTCAAAGAGAATCCAATCGAAGTGCTTTCTCCACGCGAGTTAGAAATTGCTCGGTTTTTGGTGTCTGGAAACGGCAATCTCGAAATATCCAACCAGATTGGTATAAAGACTAGCACTGTGAGCACTTACAAAAAACGCATCTTAAAAAAACTAGGTGTCAAAAACAGTCATGCGCTAACGCTACTGTTTGGGTTATA
>JANNBA010000107.1:0-8673 GCA_031384845.1 Bacteroidota bacterium | reverse complement strand
TTTTATGGCAGTAGGAACAATGTTGCGATAGTTTAAAATATCATGCGTATTCGTTTTAAAAAGGATAGAAAATTTTTGTGGTTGCTCTAAAGCTAAATCCTTATTCCCGTTTTTCAATGTATTATAATTGTTGTTGCAAATAGCTAAATGAGCTGAAACTTCTTGCTGCATCAAGTCTTTATCCTCGTTTTTAGGCTTACTAATTGTAGCTGTTTGCATATTATATAATTTGTACAAATATAAAATAATTTTGACTTCAATTTCTATAAAAAAACGAATTGCGAAATAATACAACTCAAATTCAATTAATAAATGCGAAAGTTAGGAATTGTATAGTAATATTAGATATTTTGTTTTAATTGTAGTTTTTACCAAAACTGTTTTCAAACTACACAAATTGGTAAGATCCTTTCAGGATGACAAACTGTGTGGGGGCGCAACTTGCGATGTAAAATGTAACATCACAAGAACCAAAACTCCGCCACACAATGAGTGGCTTTATTTATTTATCCTGCAAAATATCAATAAGCATTTGCAGTTCTTTATTGGTAATATTAGCTTGTTCTGATTTATCGTAAATATCCATTAAGAAAACAGTTTGTTTAACGATACGAACATAAGTAATCATTCTTGCACCACCACTTTTGCCATTGCCTTTAGAAGAAATAGCAATGCGTAATTTATAGCAGTCTTTGCCAATAGGAGTGCCAAGTGTAGGGTTTTCAATCAAGTCATCAATAACCGAAGCCAAATCAGAAGCAAGCGATTTGTATTTTTTAGCCAACCGTTTTAACTTTCTTTCAAAAGGTTCGGTAGCAATTACATCAAAGCTCATTCAATAAGTCTTTTGCAGATTTAAGTTTTTTCTTTCCCTGTTCGTATAGTTTTACATCGTCAAAGGCTTCGGCTAAATCAGTAATAAATTGGCTTTTTCGTTTCTCTTTTACTTCTTTGATAACGCTAATGTAATCAAGGCTTTTAACCATTTCCATAAAAAAAGGAATACGGTTGTTTTCTTTTATATCAAGTATTACTTTCATAGTTTTAGTATTTAGCAGTTTGTAGATTTTGTTCAAAGAAATTTTGAAATTTTTGTTTGGTCAGTATTGTATCAATAATTTTATAAACCATAGTTTTATCAGCTGCTTGCAGTTGATGCCTCAAATGTAACTTCTCACAATCAGGCTTTCCCACCACTTTTATGGCAGTAGGAACAATGTTGCGATAGTTTAAAATCTCATGCGTATTCGTTTTAAAAAGGATAGAAAATTTTTGTGGTTGCTCTAAAGCTAAATCCTTATTCCCATTTTTCAGTGTATTATAATTGTTGTTGCAAATGGCTATATGTGCTGAAACTTCTTGCTGCATCAAGTCTTTATCCTCGCTTATAGACTTACTAATAGTAGCTGTTTGCATATTATATAATTTGTACAAATATAAAATAATTTTGACTTCAATTTCTATAAAAAAACAAATTGCGAAATAATAAAACAATATGATGCGTTATTAGATATAAATTATTTCTTTGAAGTTGAATAAATCGCCCCACAAGTTCGAGCATTAGATAACTGCTATGTTGTAAGTGTGAGCGTCCCGCCATAAGTGTTCGAGACCTTAGCTTGTGTTTTGTAACAAAAATAAAATCTTGAAAATCAATCAAAAAAGCAAAATCCTGCTTTTATATTCAAACTTAGTTGTTGTATTTGAGATCTGAAAATACGTCTTTTTATAAAAATTTTGGTTTTTCACCATTTTGCCTGTTAACAAAACGTCTTGAAAACCCCAAAGGTCTAAATTCGCCCCGATGCAGCGGCATCCTTTTTTGATTTTCTTTTTCGGAAAATCAAAAAAGATATAGCGTGCAGCGGGACGGGTAGTGTGTCGAAGTGGGGTGGTGTGCGCCAAAAAAAAAAGAAAAAATTTTAGTTCAGCATTGTCCAGAGTTTGTCTTTGAGCTCTGTTAATCCTTGTTGTGCAACGGAGGAGATGAGCAAATAGGGGATTTTGAGGGTTTTGTCGAGTTGTGTTGTGAGTTCTATTTTTAGTTCGTCGTCGAGCATATCGCATTTTGAAATGACCAAAATTCGTTCTTTGTCGAGCATTTCGGGGTTGTATTTGGTGAGTTCGTTTACTAGAATATCGTATTCTTTTTTGATGTCGTTGGTGTCAACGGGCACCAAAAACAGCAGGGTCGAGTTGCGTTCTATATGTCGCAAAAAATAGTGTCCGAGTCCTTTTCCTTCGGCGGCACCTTCGATAATTCCGGGTATATCTGCAATGACAAACGACTGAAAATCACGGTATGCCACGATGCCGAGGTTTGGTTTTAGGGTGGTGAATGGGTAATCTGCAATTTTGGGTTTGGCAGAAGTGAGTACAGACAAAAGTGTTGATTTTCCGGCGTTTGGAAAGCCTACTAGGCCTACGTCTGCCAGGACTTTGAGCTCCAATATCATATCGATTTCTTGTGATGGCAATCCGGGCTGTGAGTAGCGCGGGGTTTGATTGGTGGAGCTTCTAAAATGCCAATTTCCGAGGCCTCCTTTTCCGCCAAGGGCTACTATTTTTTTTTCGTCGTGGGTTGTTATTTCAAACAAGATTTCGTTGGTTTCTTTGTCTCGCACTACGGTTCCTAATGGTACTTCTATATATTTGTCGTCGCCATCTGCGCCTGTGCTTCGGTCACCACCGCCATCTCCACCGTGTCCGGCTTTTACGTGTCGGGCAAATTTTAGATGAAAAAGGGTCCACAAACTTTTGTTTCCTACTAAATATACGTGACCACCACGGCCTCCATCACCGCCATCGGGGCCGCCTTTTTCGATAAATTTTTCGCGATGCAAGTGGGTAGATCCTTTGCCTCCTTTGCCAGAGGATACATATATTTTTACATAGTCAACAAAATTTCCTTCGGTCATTTTTGGGTTTGGTGTTGTGGGTTGTTTTTTATTAAGCGATAGATTTTACCATCACTTTGTCTATTTTGATGCCATCCATATCGATGACTTCTAATTCAAATTTTTGCCATATTAGTTTTTCGCCTTGTTTTGGAATATGCGATAACTCTGTCATTATCAGTCCGCTAACGGTTGTAACTTCATAGTCATTGATCAGCTCATCGAGTTCAAAATAGGTCAAAAAATCGTGTAGTGAATAGTGTCCGTCAACGAGCCAGCTGCCGTCTTCGCGCTCAATGAGTTGAAAATCGTCTTTATAAAATTCGGAGGCATCGCCTACGAGTGCTTCGAGTATGTCATTTAGGGTGATTATGCCTTGAAAAACTCCGTATTCGTCTGAAACAAATGCGTAATGAATACCGCTTTTTTTGAAATTTTCTAAGGCTTTGTATGCCGTAGTTTGTTCCATAATAAAGGGAGCTTCGGTCATAATTTCGGTTAGATTGAAATTGTCTTGATCGATGTGCGAAAAAATATTTTTTAGATTTACAACCCCAACGATGTCATCATAATTGTCTTTGTAAACGGGATATATAGAGTGTAATTCTTTGAGCATCAAATTTTTGACTTGATTTTTATCTGATTCTAAAGGCAAAAAAACTACCGATTTTCTATGGGTCATGAGCGAGTTTACTTTGCGGTCACCGATATGAAAAACGCGTTCTACTATGTCTTGTTCAATTTCTTGCACTTCGCCGCCTTCGGTGCCTTCTTTGATGATGGCTTTGATTTCTTCTTCGGTTACTTTGCCGTCTGCTGATGGTTTGATCATCAAAACTTTGAGCAAAAAATCGGTGGCATGCGTGAGCAACCATATAAAAGGGGCGGTTGTTATCGAAACCATTTTCATGGGTACGGCTACTGCTTTTGCGATGGCTTCGGGGTGGTTGAGGCCAATTCTTTTGGGTAATAATTCGCCAAATACTAACGAAAAAAACGTCAAAACGACCAATACAATCACTACTGCAATGGAGTGCGAATAAGGTTTTAGGGGTTCAAATTGAAAAATAAATTGATATACGGTTTCTGTAATTTTGTCTCCACTAAAAACCCCTGTAAGCAGGGTTATTAAAGTGATTCCAATTTGGGTTGTCGAGAGCAATTTGTTTGGCGAGTTGGCCAAGTCGAGTGCGGTTTGTGCGCTCGAATTTCCTTTTTTGGCAGCATTTTCGAGCCTGTTTTTTCGAGCCGAAATCAGGGCTATTTCAGACATTGCAAAAACACCGTTGAGAATGATAAGTAAAAAAATAATGATTAATTCCATTGATTTTGTGAAAATTTTGATTTTATTAATTCATAAAATAATTTCAAAGCTACAAATGTAAGCTATTGGCTTGGTTTTATTTAATTTGAAATTAATTTTCTATTTAAATCTAATTTGTAAATTTAGTTTGAAATATATTTTTCCGTTTTCGTTATATAATTTTGCAAATTTGTGTTTCGAGCTACTCGCAGTTTCTAATTTTGTGTTTTGAAATAAGTAATCTTCAAACTGATTTCGGTTGTAAATATGATAACATAAAACGTCTCCATCTTCTTTTACGATTAGATATCCACCAGTTGCATCATAAATTCCATTCCAAACTTTCGATGGTGTCATTCCAAGTGCAACATCGGTTAAAAACCGTTTGATTTTGTATTCATAAAACGTGTGAGCAAACTGTTTGTCATAATTTAATGGATTAATTTTGTTAATGTTTTCGGTTAAATCTTTGATTGAACTCAAATTTGATGAGAAAAACGTTTTTACGATTTCGGCTAAAATGTTGGGCAACAAACTATCAATTAAAACCAAATTGTTTTTGAAAACATCTTGTTCAAGTGAAAGATAATTTAGGTTTCCGCCAAATTGTTTTATGTTTTCAATTCTATCTTTTATTTTGGATTTTGTCTCAATTTCATTTATGTTTAACATTTCGTTTTCGTCAGGTTGATAACCTGACAATTGATAAATAAAATTTGTAGTTTTTCCAGCGTTTAAGAGCGTTGATTGTTTGCCAACTTGTGATTTTATACTAAATCCTAAATCGGAAGTTTGACTAATTCGTGGATCGTGAATTACAATTCTAATGTCTGACTTTGAAGTAGATTTTGCTTTCAACGAACTGCAATTTATCGAATTCATAAAAATTTCGATATCTGGAATGCTAAATACTCCTGTTGAACCTTTTATAGTTGTCAATAATTTTTCAGATTGTTCTGTGAAAGTTTTTACAGGAATTCTCAATTCTTCTTTTCCACCTGAAATAATTACTAAATCGCTGTTTATTTCGTATTCAAAATTTCCACCACTTTCGTTTCTTATAATTTTGATTATTGGATAAAATAATTTCTCGACTTTATTCAAATCAGCATCGCCAGCAAATAATTGTTTGTCGCCAAGTAATTTAAATAAAGCGTAAACTTCACTCCACTCTCCTTTATTTCCACTTAACATAAAATCTCTTTGGCTTTTCTCCAATCATCATTATCCCAGACCCTACCGTTATAAGATACATTTGCAATGAAATTATAGTATTCATCAACTATCAAACCTCCTGTCCACGTAGAACCACCAAGATTAAATCTATCAATATATTGATTACAAAGTAGTACAGCATTTTTAAAACTATCTACTTCAACAAAAACTGATTGTTTTGGATTTTGTATTAAGTTAAGTTTTTCGTTAATTGACATTTGATCAAAACGTATATAATCATAATTACTTGCTAATTGAACAAACATTTTTCTTGTTGTTTTTTCTATCATAATTTTAATTTTTTTAGTATTTCTAATGCTGTCGCCTGAATTGCTGGAACGGCAACAGAATTTCCAAATTGTTTATAGGCAGATGCGTCAGCAACAGGAATGATATAATCATCTGGAAAACCTTGTAATCTTGCCCATTCACGCGGTGTCATTTTGCGTATTCCTTCACGATTTACGGTTCCTTTTATATGTGTTGTTGGCGTATAATCTTTAATTCTATGGTCTAAAACCAAGTTTCTTTCTCTACCCATTCCTCCAACAACAATTGCGTTTGCAGTTCCATTGTCTGGAATAATTGCATAGCCAAAACCGTTTCCTTTGCTTGCGTGTCTTGCCTTGTGATTTACCAAAGTTTGAACATATTGTGTTGAAAGAAAATATTTAGTTGGTGGTACATTTCTTTCTTTTACATTTTCAAAAGTTGGATTGTTTTCCAAAGGTTCAGGATATTCAAAACTCGAAATATTTAACTCTTTGGCGAAGCCAACTATATAAATTCTTTCACGATTTTGTGGAACACCGAAATTTTTTGCATTTATAATTTGTGGTTCGGGAACATAATAGCCCAAGTCATTTCGTAAAACATTGAGGATTGTTTCTAACGTTTTTCCTTTGTCGTGACTTCGTAAACCTTTTACGTTTTCAAGAAAAACAGCTTTTGGTTTGTGCTTTTTGATTATTTCTGCAACATCAAAAAATAAAGTACCTCGAGTATCGTCAAATCCTCCACGTTTGCCCGCAATCGAAAATGCTTGGCATGGAAATCCGGCACATAGCAAATCGAAATCTGCAGGAATATAATCTTTAATTTGTTGTTTTGTAATGTCTCCAAACGGAACTTCTCCAAAGTTCACTTTATAAGTTTTTTGCGCATTTTTGTCCCACTCGCTTGTGAAAACGCATTTTCCGCCAAGATTTTGCATTGCCATTCTAAAACCGCCAATTCCGGCAAATAAATCTATGAATTTGAAGGTGTAATTTTTTGGTGTTGGAAACGGTACGTTTTCAACCTCAAAAAGTAATTGTTGCATTGCATCTTCTGCAACAATTGATAAATTTTCTACTTCTTGTTTGTATGCAATAAAGTTGTCTAAGGCTTTTTCTGCGTCTTTTTTATAATATCTTGAAACTCCATTTCGGATATTGTGCAAATAATGAGTTAAAACGGCTTTATTACTATTTGGCTCAACAACTCTTATTTGATAACGTTTGCCATCAAATTCGTCAATACTAATATTTTCTTTTAAATCCATTTGATTGAAAATTTTGATTTCGTTTTTTCTTCGCCAAAAAAGTTTTAAAGTTGGTCTATAATGCTTTGCAGTCGTTGTGTGATTTGTTCAATAGATCCTATGCCATCAACGGCATAAAATTTGTCTTGATTTTGATAATACGCCATCAAAGGAGCTGTTTTTTGGTTGTATTCTTGGTATCGAATTCTTATTTTTTCGGGGTCTTGATCATCGGTTCGCCCAGAGGTTTTGCCTCTTTCCAAAAGGCGTTGCACTAATATTTCGTCATCGGCTTCGAGGGCAATTGTGGCTACAATTGGTGCGTTTTTGGCTTCCAAAAAATGGTCTAAAGCTTCTGCTTGTGCCAAAGTGCGTGGAAAACCGTCGAACAAAAATCCGCTCGATTGTGGGTTGTTATTCACTTCGCTTTCTAGCATCAAAATCGTTACTTTGTCTGGCACCAACTCGCCTTGATCCATATAGGTTTTGGCCAATTGCCCCAATTCGGTTTGGTTTTTAATATTGTATCGAAAAATATCACCTGTCGAAAGGTGTGTCAAATTATATTTGGTTTTGATAAACTCGGCTTGTGTGCCTTTGCCGGCGCCAGGTTTTCCAAAAAGTACGATATTGGTCATTTTTTGGGTCATAAATTTCTTAATCTTTTAGCTGATACACTTCTGTAAGGTTGCGACCCAAACCGTTATAATCTAATCCATAGCCTACTATAAATTTGTTTGGTATTCTAATACCAACATAGTCTAATTTGATGTTTTTGTGGTAGGCATCGGGTTTCAAAAACAGAGTTGCAATTTTAAAATGTTTTACTTTTTCATTTTTAAAAAGCGTTTTCAGCACTTCGAGAGTAGCACCTGTATCAACAATATCTTCGATAACAACTACGGTTCTGCCTTCGAGATTTTGATTGATTCCTATCAATTTCTTGATTTCGTTGGTTGAAGTGGTGCCGTCATAAGAGGCTAATTTTAAAAAACTTACTTCGCAATTGCCTTTATAATGTTTCAAAAAATCGCTCACTACCATAAACGAACCATTTAAAACGCCAACAAAAACGGGAGTTTCGTCTGCAAAATCGGATTGAACTTGCGCAGCCATTTTGGCAACTGCAAAATCTATTTCTTGTGCCGAAATGAAGGGCACAAAATATTTGTCGTGAATCTGTATTTCCATAAATTACAAAAAAATAATGTACAAATATAACAAATTAGTAAACAGTATCTGTATTTTATTTATTTTTGACTCATGAATCAATTTTTATTTTCTAAAATTCAAAAAAGTTCGGCACACACACAAAACCGAATAGAAAACGGCAACTTTGTGGTTGAAAACCCAGATTTGGTTCAAGATTTGGTTGTTTTTTGTTTTAAAAGCGACAACAAATTTCACATTCGAGCTTGCTGTATTTTGGAAAAAGTTTTTGAAATAGACCTCGATTTATCCTATCCATATTTAGACTTTATAGCCCACAACATTCATAAAATCAAAAACGATAGCGCGATAAGGTCTCTCTCCCGTTTTTTAAAATTTTTAGCCCAAAAAAACAACAACAACCAGCCAATACTTTCTGCTTTTCAGCACGAAAAATTTACTGAAGCTGCCTTCGATTGGTTGATTTCGGATTATCGAATAGCCGTAAAATCAAACGCCATTTATATTCTATTTGAATTGGGCAAAAATACCGATTGGATTTATCCAGAATTGAAAATGATCTTGGA
>JANNBA010000055.1:0-5191 GCA_031384845.1 Bacteroidota bacterium | reverse complement strand
ATTCATCAACATTTTTTGAAGATACCACAATGGTATCGCTTTCCTGATTTTTGCAAGAAAACAAAATTGCAAATAAGAATATTGAAATAAGTTTATGAAATACTGCCATTTTGATTAATTAAGCTATAAAAATACAACTCTATGTGAAATATATAAAAAAAAAAGATTTTATTATAAAAGTCAGGCTTACAAAAACGATTTCGATTTTAATATTTTGAAATAAAATAACATTTTTGAAAATAGCAAATAAATAAAGGTACATTTGAAAATCAAAGAAAATCGGAGTGAACAAAACCAAAAACCAAATGAGAGATGAATTAATATCAAAAACAAAAAAGATTTTTCAATCAAAATTTCAAATTACCCCAAAAAAAATGATTCTATCACCAGGCAGAATTAATATTATAGGAGAACATATTGATTATAATGACGGTTTTGTTTTGCCTGGAGCGATAGACAAATATATTTGTTTTGGATTTAATAAGAACAATTCAAATACATCACAAATTTATGCTATTGATTTTGACAGTTTTTTTGAATTTGATATAGTTACAAAAATAAAAAAGTCTGATTTGCAATGGACAAATTACCTTTTAGGAGTTTGTAATCAATTAAAAATCAATAATTTTGAAATTAAAGGTTTTGATTGTGTTTTTTGTAGTGATATTCCAATTGGCGCAGGACTTTCATCATCTGCAGCCCTTGTTTGTGGATTTTTATATGGATTGAACGAGTTGTTTGAACTTCGATTGTCTCCGATCCAAATCGCTCTAATGGGACAAAAGGCTGAACAATGGGTTGGAATTAATTGCGGTATTATGGACCAATTTGCAAGTGTAATGGGGCTCGAAAATAAGCTTTTAAAAATTGATTGTCGCACTTTGGATTTTGAATATTTTGATGCAGATTTTAGGGAATATTCAATCGTTTTATTCGATTCAAAAATAACTCATGCATTGGCAAACTCAGCTTATAATTTGCGAAGAAAACAATGTGAAGAGGGATTAAAAATAATCCAAAATTATTTTCCAGAAGTGCATAGTTTCAGAGATTTTAGCTTATTAAAACTTGATTCATTGGCATCAGAAATGAATAAAATCGTATTTAAAAGATGTCAATATGTGATTAAAGAAATCGGAAGAGTTGAAGCCGCCTGTATTGCAATACAAGCAAAAAACATTACTGATTTAGGCACGCTAATGTATAAAACACATCAAGGCTTGGCAGATGAGTACGAAGTAAGTTGTCCTGAATTGGATTTTTTGGTTCGAACCGTACAAAGTAAAAATTGGAGCATAGGGTCAAGGGTTATGGGTGGTGGTTTTGGTGGGTGTACAATCAATCTAATTGAAAAAAATATTGAAAATCAAGTAGTTAAAGACATGAAGGAACTTTATTTTGAAAAATTTGGTCTTGAATTAATAAATTATACCGTCAATTTAAGTAATGGAACCTGTTTAATTGATGCCGCCTTATGAAATTATTTGACCCAAATACTGACCCACACAGAAGATTTAATCCGCTTATTGGCGAATGGGTTTTGGTTTCACCACACCGATCACAACGACCTTGGCAAGGTCAAAACGAAACAATCCTCGAAAAGAATTTAACAGCTTATGAATCCGATTGTTATTTGTGTCCAGGAAATTATAGAGCAAACGGATCTGAAAATCCAAAATACGAAAAATGTTATGTTTTTGATAACGATTTTGGGGCATTAAAGATTGAGGAATCAATTGTTAAAATCGATACAAATAGCAGTTTTTTTCGGTCAAAACCAGAACGCGGCATTTGCAAAGTAATCTGTTTTTCGCCAAAACATTACCTTACACTACCTGAAATGGAATTGATTGATATTGAAGATGTTATTAAAGTTTGGCGTCAAGAATATAACATATTAGGAAAACTGGATTTTATCAACTATATTCAAATTTTTGAAAACAAAGGTGAGGCAATGGGCTGTAGTAACCCGCATCCACACGGACAAATTTGGGCGCAAGAATCCATGCCTAACGAGGTAGAAAAAACCAACAAAAATTTAAAGTCATATTTTGAAAAAGAACATTCTAATTTTTTGTTAGATTATTTAAACCAAGAATTAATCGAAAATAAACGAATAGTGATCGACAATGACTTTTTTGTGGTATTAGTTCCATTTTGGGCAATTTGGCCTTATGAAACAATTATTTTACCAAAGCGAAAAATTGAAAACATAAATGAAATGACCGAAGCCGAAATTACTAATTTTGCGCTTACAATCAAGCAATTAACCACCAAGTATGACAATTTATTTCAAACTTCTTTTCCATATTCTGCAGGAATTCATCAGTCACCAACCGATGGAATTGCACATCCTGAATGGCAGTTGCATTTTCATTTTTATCCACCTTTATTAAGAAGCGCAATAGTCAAAAAATTTATGGTTGGC
Source organism: Bacteroidota bacterium (assembly GCA_031384845.1). Lineage (GTDB taxonomy): Bacteria > Bacteroidota > Bacteroidia > Flavobacteriales > Flavobacteriaceae > Flavobacterium. The sequence continues at coordinate 2,763 of JANNBA010000055.1, read as the reverse complement.
TATGAAATGCTCGGCGAAGCCCAAAGAGACATTACAGCAGAAAGTAGTGCAGAAATATTACGAAATTTATCTTTAACTCATTACAAATCTAATAATTAAATGAAAAATTATCATTCTAACTTAAAAAAAACCGCATTAATATTATTCCTTATTTGCAATAAATTTGGATTTTCGCAAAACGTTTTGATTCCTATCGAAACCAAAGACCATGCCTTTTTGCTTCAAACAGATAGTAATAATCGGTTAAGAACTGTATATTTTGGAAAACCGTTGTCAAAAGCATCTGATTATCAATTTGTTGCTGAAAATTATAGTTATGACGAAAATAATGCGGGTATCTATAATGCGACCTACACTCCGGCTGGAACTTGGAATTATGTAGAGCCAGCCATTCAACTAAAACATGCTGATGGTAATCCATCTTTAGAATTAAAATATGTAAGTCATTTGTCTGAAAACCAAATTGATGGGTCAAATATGATAACTATTTTATTAAAAGATCCAGTTTATGATTTTGAAGTCAATCTTTGTTATAAAATTTGGAAAAATGAAAATACTATCGAGCAATGGACAACAATTTTGCATCGAGAAAAAAAAGCTATTTTGATTCAAAAAATGGCTTCGGCCAATTTATATTTTGCGCAAAAAGATTTTTATTTGACCAGTTTTCAAGGAGAATATTTGAAAGAGTTTCAACCAACAGAAACCAAACTTTTGCAAGGTATTAGAACAATTGATTCAAAATTGGGAACACGAGCAATGTTGCTGCAATCGCCAAATTTTATGGTTTCCATTAACCAACCCGCCACAGAAAATCAAGGCGTCGTTATTTTGGGACAGTTGGCTTGGAGTGGCAATTTTAAACTTGATTTTGAAATAGATTCACACAAAAATTTGAGACTAATTGCAGGAATTAATCCATATAACAGTGAATATGAATTGCAACCAAATACGAAGTTTGAAACGCCAAAATTAATTTACACAATTTCAAATAATGGTGTTGGTGAAGCTAGCAGAAATATGCACAAATGGGCTCGAAATCATGATATATTGGACGGAAATGGGGCTCGAACAACCCTTTTGAACAATTGGGAAGCAACTTTTTTTGATTTTGATGAAAACAAATTAAAGAGCCTTTTTAAAGATGCTAAATCTTTAGGTGTTGATTTATTTTTGTTAGATGATGGTTGGTTTGGCAACAAATATCCTAGAAATAATGATGATGCAGGTCTTGGAGATTGGCAAGAAAACAAAGCCAAATTACCCAATGGACTTCCGTTTTTAGTTTCGGAAGCCAAGAAAGCTGGAGTGAAATTCGGTATCTGGATTGAGCCAGAAATGGTTAATCCAAAAAGCGAATTATATGAAAAGCACCAAGATTGGGTAATCAAACAGCCGAATAGACCAGAAATTTATTATAGAAATCAGTTGGTTCTGGACTTGTGTAATCCTGAGGTTCAAAACCATGTTTTTGGAATTGTTGATACACTTTTGACTAAAAATCCCGAAATGGGGTTTATCAAATGGGATTGTAATGCAGTAATATATAACGCTTATTCCAATTATTTAAACAAAAAAGGCGTTTCACAAACCAATCTTTATATAGATTATGTGCAAGGCCTGTATCTTGTTTTGCAAAAAATTAGAGCCAAATACCCAAAAATTCCAATGATGCTTTGCTCTGGTGGTGGCGGTAGAGGTGATTTCGAAATTTTAAAATATTTTACAGAATTTTGGCCCAGTGATGATACAGATCCAATAGAAAGAATTTTTATGCAATATCACTATTCCTATTTTTTTCCCGCTATTGCCACAGACAATCACGTCACAGATTGGGGAAAACAGCCAATGAAATTTAAAGTAGATATCGCAAGTATGGGCAAACTTGGGTTTGATATTGTTTTTGACAAATTAAACCCGACCGATAAATCATTTTGTCAAACGGCACTTTCAAATTATAATGAATATAAAAAAATAGTGTGGCATGGGGATAATTTTAGACTTGCAAGCCCAGATAACAATGATTTTGCATCGCTGATGTATGTAGAAGAGTCAAAATCCAAAGCTATCGTTTTCAATTATTTAACCAATAATAGGTTTAAAATTTTTGCAACCGAAAGACCAATTGCACTCAGCGGTTTAGATCCTGAAAAAAACTATAAGATTCGAGAAATCAATTTGTATGGCGAAACAAAATCAACTTTAAACGAATACAAAATATATTCTGGAGATTTTTTGATGAAAGTTGGCATCAACCCGAACCTTACTTTACAAAGAACTAGTGTCGTTTTTGAAGTAAATGAAGTAAAATAAAAACAAAACAAAATCTTTCTTTTAACATTTTTTTTTAATTTTGAAATATCGATAAAAAATAGATACATTTGAAAATCTATTTGATGATTTAATTTCAAATAAAAAATTATCAACACTATGAAAAAACCCTCCTTTTTACTCCTGATTTTATGCTCTACAAGTTGTTTTTATGCACAACAAAAATCTGACGAATGGCATTTGACTGCAAATTCTCGTGAAAATTATTTTGGCGTAGCCATGGCAAACGGGCAAATTGGAATTGTAACAGACGACACACCTCTCAAAACCAAAGAAATTATCTTGAATGGCGTTTATGAAGCAAGTCCCGAAAACGGAATCAGCAGAATAGTTCGCGGAATAGAATTTCTGAATTTGCATCTAAGCATTGACAATCAGCTTATTGAAGGCAATAATATCGACAATTGGAGCCAAGTAGTTTCGATGAATCAA
>JANNBA010000036.1:0-13310 GCA_031384845.1 Bacteroidota bacterium | reverse complement strand
TTGCTTCATCTTGTCCTTCTTCCGCTAATATCTTATCGTATTGATTCCATGTAAAAACTTTATCGCCAAATTCGCGCTCAGCCAATTTATAACCCCATTCTTTGAACTTACCTTCGGTAAATTTCATGATGTTGCCTTTGTGTACCAATGTCAAACTTTTACGTTTATGTATTAATGCATATTTTAATGCAGAACGAATTAAACGCTCAGAACCTTCTAAAGAAACAGGTTTGATACCAATAGATGATGTTTCCGGAAAACGGATTTTATCGGTTACATTCATCTCTGTTCTTAAGAAATCGATTAGTTTTTTACAGTCCGGCGTGCCTTGTAACCATTCAATTCCTGCATAAATATCTTCCGTATTCTCCCGGAAAATAACCATATCTACTTGTTCAGGAACTTTTGAATTTGACGGAACACCATCGAAATAACGAACCGGACGAACACAGGCATATAAATCTAATAACTGACGTAATGCTACATTAAGTGAACGAATACCGCCGCCAACCGGTGTTGTTAATGGTCCTTTAATAGCAATTAAATTTTCTTCAATTACTTTCAGGGTTTCGTCAGGCAACCATGATCCTGTTTGTTTGTATGCTTTTTCACCTGCCAATACTTCTTTCCAGTGTATTTTTTTTGTTCCGTTGTATGCTTTTTCAACTGCGGCATCGAATACTTTAACTGAAGCTTTCCATATATCCGGACCTATTCCGTCACCTTCAATAAACGGAATAATGGGTTCGTTCGGCACATTTAAGTGGCCATCTTTCATCGTAATTTTTTCTGCTGACATTTTCTGTTTTATTTATAAGATTGCTAGTATATCAATTAAAATAACAGATATACTTTAATTTTTTTTGACGGTGCAAATATAATCAAAATTGAGGTAATTAACACAAAGTTTACAGAGAATGTTTATTAATAAATGTGAAATTTATAGTCTGTTGCAGGTTTATTTTTACAGATTGTAATTATTCTAATTCTGCATTCGTAAATTACAGCAAATGAAAAAAATTATTCTGGTTTTATTATTATTTATAATCAATAGTATTGTTTTGTTTTCACAGGAAATTAAAATAATGACATGGAATATTTTTATGGTTCCGCCAATCATTTTTAAATCATGCCAGACAGAAAGAGCTTATTTAATAGCAGATTATTTAAAAAATAAAAATCCTGATATTATTGTTTTGGATGAAACTTTTATGAAAAGCACAAGAACTATAATAATCAACAAATTAAAAGTTGTTTATCCATATCATTCAGATATTACTAAAAAAGGTTTTTTTAAAACAAATAGCGGAATCTGGATTTTAAGTAAATTTCCGATTCTGAACCAGGATTTTATTTCTTATAAAAATAAAACGAGTTCTGATGTGTTTGCAAAAAAAGGTGCTGCATTTTTAGAATTAGAAATTAATCATAAAAAAGTGCAGATAATTGGTACGCACACACAGAGTTTAAATAAAAATAAAAAAACACGTGCTTTGCAATTTCAGCAATTAAAATCAAAAATGCTGGACAAATATTTTAATGATTCTATACCGCAATTTATCGTTGGTGATTTGAATTGTGATTTTTATGATACCTCAGAATATAATAATATGATTTGCGAGCTGGAAACTTTGCCGGTAACTTTTACCGGTGAAAAACACAGCTGGAATGGAATGGAAAATGATCTGGCACATCAATTTTCAGAACACACTTATGAGACACTGGATTATATTTTACTCAGGAAACAGCACCAACAACTTGCTGTAATTACTTCTACAGAAATTTTAAAGCCGTATAGTGATTCCTGTATTTGCAATAAGAAATTTCATTATTTATCAGACCATCATCCTGTAATTTCAACTGTACTTTTCAGGTAATTTCAGCCATAATTTTTACTGAATTCCTGACGCTAATTATTTATCTTTGTCCATATGCAAAATCCAAACTTAGATGCCTCCGGTGATTTCTTATCCAAAACTGAAAAGGAATTGGAAAAAGTATTGCGTCCGCAGGCATTTGAGCAATTTTCAGGTCAGCCTCAAATCATCGAGAACTTAACTGTTTTTATACAGGCAGCTAAACAACGTGATGAAGCACTGGACCATGTTTTGCTGCATGGACCGCCAGGTTTAGGTAAAACCACTTTGTCTAATATTATTGCTAATGAATTAGGCGTTGAGTTAAAAACAACTTCCGGTCCGGTTTTGGAAAAACCCGGCGATTTGGCGGGTTTATTGACCAATTTACAAACTAACGATGTTTTGTTTATTGATGAAATACATCGATTAAATACAACAGTGGAAGAATACCTGTATTCTGCGATGGAAGATTACAAAATTGATATCATGATAGATTCCGGACCAAGTGCCAGAAGTATTCAGATTACTTTAAATCCGTTTACTTTAATTGGTGCAACTACACGTTCGGGATTGCTGACTTCACCTTTGCGTTCCCGTTTTGGTATTACATTTAGATTGGAATATTATAATAAAGAAATTCTGAAGAAAATTATTAAACGGTCTTCATCTATATTAAATACAGAAATTGATGAAAAAGGTGCAACAGAAATTGCGATGCGAAGCCGCGGAACTCCAAGGATTGCTAATGCTTTGCTTCGCCGTGTCAGAGATTTTGCTCAAATAAAAGGAAATGGAAAAATTGACATCGAAATTGCTCGATATTCACTCAAAGCACTTCATGTTGACGCACATGGATTGGACGAAATGGATAACAAAATTTTGAATACGATTATCGATAAATTCAAGGGAGGGCCAGTAGGCTTGTCAACTTTGGCAACGGCCGTGTCTGAAAGCAGTGAGACTATCGAAGAAGTATATGAGCCCTTTTTGATTCAAGAGGGTTTTATAATGAGAACGCCGCGGGGTCGAGAAGTTACTGAAAAAGCATATTCTCATTTGGGAAAAATGAAAAACAATATTCAAACGGGTTTGTTTTGAGTTTTGACTAAAAACCAAGTATAAGTTTTGCTATCGAAAAGTAGATCAAAATCCCACAAATATCATTGCTTGTTGTAATAAATGGCCCTGTAGCTAATGCAGGATCTATTTTGAATTTATCTAAAAGTAATGGAATCAATGTGCCAATGAGCGAAGCTATTATAATTACAGAAATTAAAGAAATGGTTACAATAAAGCCAATTTTTGCATCGACACCCAGCAGAAAATAACTTCCCAAAAACAATATTGAGGCTAATAAAAATCCGTTTAAAAGGCTTAAAGACAGCTCTTTAAACAATCTGTCAAGGATAGAGTCATTTATAGTATTGTTTGCCAAACCTTGAACAATAATTGCCGATGATTGCACGCCAACGTTTCCTGCCATTGCTGCTATCAAGGGTGTAAAAAAGAATAATTCTCCGTGGTGAAGCATAGCCGATTCAAATAAACCAAGCATTTTTACAGAAATAAAACCGCCAAAAAGTGCCAAAACCAACCATGGTAATCTTGCTTTTGTGAGTTGCAAAATACTATCATTTGCTTCGACATCTTGGGTGATACCCGCAGCAAGCTGATAATCCTTGTCTGCTTCGTCCTTGATCACATCAATAATATCATCAATAGTGATGCGGCCCACAAGTCGCCCCATCTCGTCGATAACCGGAATGGCTTCTAGGTCATATTTTTGCATAATTCTTGCCACCTCAACGTCTTCTGTGTCAACTGAAACCGAGTTGAGTTTTCTGATATATATATCATTTATCGGTGTTTTGGTCGATGTGGTAAGCAAATCTTTGAGCGAAAGCCGCCCTTTTAGTCGGTTTTCGTCATCAACTACATATATAGAATGTACTCTTGAAACGTTTTCGGCCTGAATTCGCATTTCTTTGACGCAGGTAAGTACGCTCCAATTTTCGTTCACTTTTACAAGCTCTTTTCCCATCAATCCGCCTGCGGTATCCTCGGCATAGCGCAACAAATCTACAATGTCCTTTGCGTGCTCTACATCAATTAGTTCAGATATTACTTCTTCTTTTCGAGATTTTGAAAGCTCCGCAATAATATCGGCAGCGTCATCGGTATTAAGTTCGTCAAGCTCCTCGGCAATTTCTTTTGGCGAAAGCCGATTTAGTATGTTCTCGCGAAGGTCATCTTCTAGTTCAAGCAGAATTTCAGAGGTCTTTTCGCTGTCCAACAATCTAAAAATATAAGTGGCTTCGTCCAGATCGAGTTCGTCCAAAATCTCTGCAATATCAGCATGGTGCATATCATTAAGAACCAACTCTAATTGAATATCATTCTGATTTTCAATAAGTTGCTCAATTTCTTTGATCAATGCTTTGCTGATTTTAAATTCCATCGGCTGCTATTTTTTGGGTTATTGTAATAAATTGTTCGACGTCGAGTTGTTCTGGTCTGAGGTCAAAGATACTATCTTCTTTCAAATTATCCGATAGGTTTAATGATTTTAAGCTATTTCGCAAGGTTTTTCGTCTTTGTTGAAAGGCAGTTTTTACGACTGTAAAAAATAATTTCTCGTTACAATCTATACTAAAATTGGTTTTGCGTCGCAATCGTAAAACACCCGATTTTACTTTTGGTGGAGGAATAAAAACAGTTTCATCAACCGTAAAAAGGTATTCTGCGTCATAAAAAGCTTGTACCAAAACAGACAATATTCCATAAGTTTTACTGCCTTTTTTTTCGCAAATGCGTTGTGCAACTTCCTTTTGAAACATACCTGCAAATTCGGGTATTTGATTTCGATATTCTAGGGTTTTAAAAACTATTTGTGTCGAAATATTGTATGGAAAATTGCCTATTATTCCAAATTGTTGGTCCAAAAAAAGCTCATTTAGATTAAATTTCAGAAAATCTTTGGCAATGATTTTGTCTTTTAGTTTGGGATAATTATCCTCGAGATATGTCACAGATTCAGGGTCAATTTCGATCACAAAAGTGTTTATCTCTTTTTGAAGCAAATATTTGGTAAGCACTCCCATTCCTGGACCAATTTCTAACAATTGTGTATAACCCTCAAAATTTAAGGTATTTGCGATGCCCTCTGCAATATTTTCATCTTTCAAAAAATGTTGTCCGAGATGCTTTTTGGCTTTTACTTTTTCCATTTTTTTAAAAAGACTTTAGGATTTATTAGAATTAGAGAATTAACTAGCTTTAGAATGGGCTTTTTCAATTTTTGAAATCAAAAACTATAAAGTTTCTTTCAGCCAACGATAAAATTCGTTTTGCCAAACTTGTGCGTTTTGTGGCTTCAATACCCAATGATTTTCGTCTGGAAAATACAAAAAACGGCTTTTTATACCTCGTAATTGTGCCGCCTGAAATGCTTCTTGTGCTTGACCAATTGGTACCCGAAAATCGTTCCCTCCTTGTATAATTAAAATGGGCTTGTTCCATTTTTCGACAAAATTTATTGGATTGAATGTTGTATAAGAACGTTGAGCCGTTGGATTGTCTTTTTCCCAATAGGGACCGCCAAAATCCCAATTGTTAAAAAAAACTTCTTCTGTCGTGCCATACATCGATTGGGTATTGAAAACGCCATCATGAGCAATAAAAGTTTTGAAACGATTGTTGTGAATACCAGCCAAATAAAACACCGAATATCCGCCATAACTTGCACCAACACAGCCAATTCTAGCAGGGTCAACATAGTTTTCTTTAGCAACATCGTCGATTGCAGACAGATAATCAAGCATCACCTGACCGCCCCAATCTTTGCTGATTTGCTCATTCCATGCTACACCATGACCAGGCATTCCACGACGGTTTGGCGCTACAACCACATAGCCGTTTGCGGCCATAAGCTGAAAATTCCATCTGAAAGAATAAAATTGTGTCAAAGCAGATTGTGGCCCTCCTTGACAATACAACAAGGTTGGATATTTTTTGGTCGCGTCAAAGTTTGGAGGCAAAATAACCCAAACCAACATTTTTTTACCATCGGTTGTGGTGACGAATTTTTTTTCTATCTTGCTCAAAGAGAGTGTTTTATATATTTCGGTATTGGTATTTGTCAGCTGTCTCCAGGTTTTTTTGGTCAAGTTATAGGCATATATTTCGGCAGCATGGTTCATATCGGTTCGGGTAACCAAAAATTGATCGCCAGAAATACCTATCAAACTTGCCACGTCAAAATCGCCAAATGTAAGCTGCTCTACATGTGGCAACTTTCTTGTCATTCCCGGAAAATCAACTTCAAAAAGTTGAATTGTTCCATCAATTGGTGCCTGAAAATAAACTTTTTTACCATCTTGACTCCACATATAGCTTTCTACGGTACCATCCCAATAAGCGGTTAAATTCATTTTTTGACCCATAAAATCAACAATAATATCGTTTTTATCAGATTCATAACCGTCATTTTTCATTTGCAAATACGTCAAATTTCCGGTTGGCGAAAACTGTGGTGCCACATCATAACCCATATTTTCCTGTGTTCTGTTGATGGTTTCGCCTGTTTCGAGCTTGTATTCAAAAATATCAGTGTTGGTAGAAATCGCATAAGCCGTTCCTGCCTTTTTTTTGCAAACATAGAGGATGCTCTTGCCATCAGGCGACCAAATATAGTCTTCGTCGCCACCTGAAGGTTTTTGTGGACTATCAAAATTTTGACCGTTTAAAATGTCAACCCCAACTGCGTTTTCATTATTTTCTTTAAAAAAAACATGGTTATATTTACCTTCGTTCCAAGTGTCCCAATGCCGATAATCAAGCCCGTCATAGATTTGAGCATTTGCATTTTGTAGATTTGGATAAAAATCTTTGCCCAATACTTTATCTACTTTCACCTCTTCGTGATACAAAATATATTTGCCATCGGGCGAAATATTTTTATCCGTCAACAATGATTGATAATCCGTAATTTCAGTTGCTTCTCCTCCTTTTATTGGAATAGAAAAATATTTTGAACTCGATTTGTTTTCCGCCACAGATGGATATGCCACTTTATAAACGATTTGATTTTTGTCTTTAGAAATTCCTAAAACAGAAATTCTACCCAATTTCCAGAGCAATTCTGGTGTCATTACTTGCTGTGCTTGCGTGTTTAATCCCATTATGATTACGATTAAGGCTATTGTTTTTTTCATTTTTTTTATATAATAAAATTTTTCGTTCCAAATTTAATCCTTTTCTTCCAAACTATTCCACCCTCTTGCACGCAATTCAATTTTAGTATTGGCTCTTGTAATCAGATGAATACCTTCGCTGGGTTGTGTCATGTGACCAATAATGGTAAAATTTGGGTTTCCTTTTATTTTTTCAAAATCAGCCATCGCAATCGTAAAAAGCAATTCATAATCCTCGCCTCCATTGATGGCAACCGTGGTACTGTCCAAATCAAACTCTTCGCAAGTGGCAATAAGCTGAGGGTCAAGAGGCAATTTGTCTTCATACAGATTGCAACCCACATTTGATTGTTTGCAAATGTGCATGATTTCAGACGATAAACCGTCTGAAATATCAATCATTGCTGTGGGTTTTATTTCGAGTGCATGCAACAATGTGCGCACATCTTTTCGCGCTTCGGGCCTGAGTTGTCGCTCGATGAGATAGGTATAAGCATCCAAATCTGGCTGTGAATTAGGATTTACTAAAAACACCTGTTTTTCGCGTTCAAGCACTTGTAATCCCATATAAGCCGCACCAATATCGCCAGAAACAACCAACAAATCACTTTGGTTGGCGCCATTTCTATACACAATTTCAGACTCTAGTGCCTGCCCAATTGCGGTAATGCTCAAAATAAGCCCTGTTTGAGACGAAGTAGTATCGCCACCAATCACATCCACCTTATATTCCGAAGCAGCAAGCGCAATTCCAACAAAAAGCTCGTCTAAAGCCTCGAGCGAAAAACGATTTGAAACCGCCACCGAAACCGTTATTTGTGTAGCACGAGCATTCATAGCACAAATATCAGAAATATTTGCCACAACTGCCTTATAACCAAGATGTTTCAGGGGCATATAAGCCAAGTCAAAGTGAATGCCCTCTATCAACAAATCTGTCGAAATCACCGCCTTTTGGTCGCCAAAATCAAGAACAGCTCCATCATCGCCAATACCTTTTAAAGTTGAATCTTGGCAAATTTTGAAATTTTTGGTCAAATGGTCAATAAGACCAAACTCGCCCAATTGGGCAATCGAAGTACGCTGTTGGTTTTTGTTTTCTATCATTTTATTTAAAAAAAAGCAAATATACAAAGATAATACCAATTAAAACCGCCACAAAAAACTGCGAGCAATCTCACACCTTTATTTTTGAACCAAAAAACAACTTTTCAAACAATTACGAAAACGATATAGCAACTTTTTTGATAATTTTTTAAACAAAATGCAACAAATCAAAATAAATAATCTATTTTTGTCATGTTCTTAAACATATTGATTGTTATCACGAAAGCCCGAGGGATTAGACCCAACGAAAGCTTAGCAACCCTTTAATCATAAAGAAGGTGCTACATTCTACCACGTCCGCGTGAACAGATAACCCCAACAAATCGCCCACTTTCGAGCCAACATTTACTATTTTTTTGACAAAAAACATTTCCTTTTTTTTTTGGAGCTGTTTCCTGCTATACGCTAAATCTTTGCGGCCGAACCCCGGCCACAAAGGATACCGCTGCTATCAGGGCTAGGGCAGCAGCATCAAAAGACCTCTAATTTTCAAAAAACAAATCAAAAGTGGACCAAGACAAACCCGACATCAAAAAAATACTTCAAAATAGAATCCTCGTTCTCGATGGCGCTATGGGAACCATGTTGCAACAAAACAACTTTTCTGAAGCCGATTTTAGAAGTGAACAGTTCAAAAATTTTCAATTCCCATTAAAAGGCAACAACGATTTGCTCTCGATTACCCAGCCAGAAGCCGTAAAAGCAGTTCATTATCAATACTTTGATGCAGGAGCAGACATTGTAGAAACAAACACTTTTTCAAGCACTACCATTGGCATGGCAGATTATCATTTAGAAGATTTTGTTTATGAATTAAACTATCAATCCGCAAAAATTGCCAAAGAAGTCGCCACTGAATTTACAAAACAAAACCCAAAAAAACCACGATTTGTAGCCGGCGCCATCGGTCCAACAAATAGAACAGCCTCGATGTCGCCAGATGTCAACAATCCAGCCTATCGCGCCATCACTTTTGACGAGCTCAAAACCGCTTACAAACAACAAGTAGAAGCACTCATAGACGGAGGTTGCGACATTTTGCTTGTCGAAACAATCTTTGATACACTCAATGCCAAAGCCGCCCTTTTTGCCATCGAAGAAGTCAAAGAAAACCGCCAAATCAACATTCCTGTAATGGTTTCGGGCACCATCACAGACGCCTCCGGCAGAACCCTTTCTGGACAAACAGTCGAAGCGTTTTTGATATCCGTAGCACATATTCCACTGTTGAGCATCGGATTCAACTGTGCGCTCGGAGCAGACCAACTAAAACCCTATCTCAAACAATTGTCGCAAAATACCAATTTGAATATCTCGGCTCACCCAAATGCAGGTTTGCCAAACGCCTTTGGACAATATGACCAAACGCCTACCGAAATGCAACTTCTAATACAAGATTATCTCAAAGACAATTTGGTCAACATTATTGGTGGTTGCTGTGGCACCACACCAGAGCATATCAAACTCATTGCAGAGGCTGTCACAGATTTTGAAATACAAAAATCAAAAAACCAGTAAACTTGACAACTGTTTAAAACAAAAAATTCAAAAAATGTCCATCAATCAATATCTAAAACTATCTGGCCTTGAGCCACTTGTCATTTCCCCAGAAACAAATTTTGTCAATATTGGCGAGCGAACAAACGTTACAGGTTCACGAAAATTTTTGCGACTTATAAAAGACGAAAAATATGAAGAAGCCCTAACTGTTGCCCGTGACCAAGTTGAAGGTGGTGCCCAAATTTTAGATATTAATATGGACGAAGGCATGCTCGATGGCGTATATGCGATGACCACTTTTTTGAATCTAATCGCATCAGAACCAGATATTGCCCGTGTACCAGTGATGATAGACAGCTCAAAATGGGATATTATCGAAGCGGGACTAAAAGTTGTTCAAGGCAAATCTGTAGTCAATTCGATTTCGCTAAAAGAGGGCGAAACTACTTTTGTGGCGCATGCCAAGTTGATAAAACGCTATGGAGCAGCTGTTATTGTGATGGCTTTTGACGAAAACGGTCAGGCCGATAACTACCAACGGCGCATCGAAATTTGTAAACGATCGTATGATATATTGGTAAATAAAGTTGGCTTTTTGCCACAAGATATTATTTTTGACCCCAATATTTTTCCGGTTGCCACCGGAATGGACGAGCACAAACTAAATGCTTTGGACTTTTTTGCTGCTACAAAGTGGATCAAAAAAAATCTTCCTTTTGCACACGTTTCGGGTGGCGTAAGCAATGTATCGTTCTCCTTTCGAGGCAACAACAAAGTGCGCGAAGCCATGCACTCGGCTTTTTTATACCATGCTATCCAAAACGGAATGACCATGGGGATTGTGAATCCAGAAATGCTCGAAATTTATGATCAAATAGACAAAACCTTGCTTGATCACGTCGAAGATGTGCTGCTCAATCGACGAGAAGATGCCACAGAAAGACTACTAATCTTGGCCGAAAGTTTCAAAAATGATAATAAATCAATAGAAAAATCAGTGCAAGAATGGCGCTCTGCCAGCCTTCAAGAGCGAATCACCCACGCATTAGTCAAAGGAATCGACGAATTTATCACATTAGATATAGAAGAAGCACGATTATTGGCTTCAAAACCCATCGAAGTAATCGAAATAAACTTGATGACCGGTATGAATGTGGTTGGAGATTTGTTTGGGTCGGGCAAAATGTTTTTGCCACAAGTGGTCAAATCGGCTCGGGTGATGAAAAAAGCAGTTGCACACCTCCTTCCGTATATTGAACTCGAAAAAAATGGAAAATCTAGTTCGGCGGGCAAAATACTTATGGCAACCGTAAAAGGCGATGTGCACGATATTGGCAAAAATATTGTTGCCGTCGTTTTGGGATGCAATAATTATGAAATCATTGACCTTGGCGTAATGGTGCCACCCGAAAAAATAATTGCTGCCGCAATCAATCATCAGGTTGACATTATTGGTTTGAGCGGATTAATAACCCCTTCACTCGACGAAATGGTTTATTTGGCTCAAGAAATGAACAAACAGAACATCAAAATTCCTATAATGATTGGTGGTGCTACCACATCTAGAGCGCATACTGCCGTAAAAATTGCACCCCAATATGCAGCGACAGTAGTGCACGTAAATGACGCTTCGAGAGCAGTGACTGTAGCCGGAAATTTGTTGCAAAATCAAACCAAATTTGCTTATTTTGATCACATAAAAACAGAATATGATGCCCTCCGTGAAGGCTATTTGAATAGAAGCCGTGACAAGCATTTTTTGACCATCGAACAAGCTCGAAAAAACAAATTGCAATTGGATTGGGATAAATATGACCCGATAAAGCCTAATTTTTTGGGTACAAAAACCATCGATGTGGCTATCGAAACGCTAATACCCTATATCGATTGGACACCTTTTTTTCAAACATGGGAACTGTTTGGCAAATATCCCGCCATTCTAACTAATGCTGTTGTAGGCGAGCAAGCCCAAAATGTTTTTGACGATGCACAACAAATTTTGAGTTTGATTTTGAAAGAAAAAAAACTAACGGCTAAAGGAATTTATGGCATTTTTGAAGCCAATAGCATCAATGATGACGATATCGCATTGCGGGACGAAAATCATCAAATAATAGACACTTTTTTAACCCTTCGGCAACAATCTCAAAAAACCGTTGGAGCACCAAATATAGCATTAGCAGATTTTATTGCGCCAGCAGATTCAAAAAAAATTGATTATATAGGCTGTTTTTGTGTTACAACGGGTTTTGGTGTCGAAGAATGGGCTTCAGCATTTGAAAAAAAATTGGACGATTACAACGCTATTATGGTCAAAGCCATTGCCGACAGGCTTGCTGAAGCTTTTGCAGAATATTTGCACGAAAAAATTAGAACCCAAATTTGGGGTTATAACCCAGACGAGCAACTTGAAAAAACCCAACTTATTGGCGAGGTTTATCCAGGGATTAGACCTGCTCCGGGCTATCCTGCCTGCCCGGATCATTTGGAAAAACCAACAATTTGGAAATTGTTAGACGTCGAAAATCAAATTGGGGTACAGCTTACAGAAAACATGGCAATGTGGCCCGCCTCCTCTGTTTCTGGCTATTATTTTGCAAATCCAAAAAGCAAATATTTTGGTTTAGGAAAAATAAAACAAGACCAAATTATAGATTATGCCAAACGAAGAGGCATTTCTACAGCAGTGGCCACAAAATGGCTTGCGCCAAATATTGCAGACTAAAATAAAAAATAAAAAACGCAAATTATACTAATGAAAGTTACCAACCACATCGAAAAAGCAAACGGAAAACCTCAATTTTCTTTCGAGATTTTGCCACCGCTAAAAGGACAAAATATTCAATCAATATTTGATAGCATAGACCCATTAATGGAGTTTGAGCCGCCATTTATAGACGTAACTTACCATCGCGAAGAATATGAATACAAAGAACTTGAGAATGGCTTACTCGAAAAAAAAATAGTAAAAAAACGTCCCGGAACTGTTGGTATCTGTGCTGCCATTCAAAATAAATATGGCGTTGATGCCATTCCTCACATTCTTTGTGGTGGTTTTACACAAGAAGATACTGAAAACTTGCTGATAGATTTAGATTTTTTGGGGATAGATAATGTGGTGGCGCTTCGAGGAGATGCGCTCAAAAACGAAACGTACTTTAAACCTGAAAAAGCGGGCAACCAATTTGCGAGTGATTTGGTGCTTCAAATTGCGAATCTCAACCAAGGTATTTATCTGGATCAAGACCTTCAAAACTCATCGAGTACCAATTTTTGTATAGGCGTTGCGGGCTATCCCGAGAAACATTTGGAAGCACCAAGTATGGATAGTGATATTCATTTTTTGAAACAAAAAATAAAAAATGGGGCGCAGTACATCATTACTCAGATGTTTTTTGACAACAAAAAATTCTTTGAATTTGTATCAAAATGTCGTGCCGCTGGTATCACGGTGCCAATTATTCCGGGGCTCAAACCGATTGCTACCAAAAAGCAGCTCAACTTGATTCCGCACCGTTTTAGTATAGAAATTCCAGACGAATTGATTATGGCGGTGGTCAAAGCCAAAGATAATGATGCTGTAAAACAAATTGGTGTAGAATGGTGCATTCAGCAAAGTCGGGAGCTGCTATTGGCCAAAACGCCTGTTTTG
>JANNBA010000033.1:0-37259 GCA_031384845.1 Bacteroidota bacterium | reverse complement strand
CGAGTACGTCTAAAAATTCTCTGAAGTCCCCCGCCATGCGATCGCCCTTTGTAAAGTTATGTCTCTATTGTAGAAGAGTTGGGAGTTGGGAGTCTGGAGATAATGTACCCGATCGAACTAATTGACGAATGCTACTGACACAATTTGTACAGCCACAGCCAAATTTGTCTACAGCCGCTTGCTTTAGTTGTTTCTCATAACTCGCAGGTGTTGTTATTGCCTCAGATTGAGCTGGCACTGAAGTTGTCGTCTGCTCGATTCGTTGGGAACCTTCATATGTTTCATTACCCAACTTTCTAAATGTAGGTGTTGCCGTAAGATTCCTGCGGAATGACAAACTGCGGGGATTCGTGTTTATAGATAATTGAGAATAGATAATTGAGAATAGATAATTGAGAATATAGAATATAGAATATAGAATATAGAATATAGAGTATAGAGTATAGAGTATAGAGTATAGAGTATAGAGTATAGAGTATAGAGAATTATTTGCCCCCAAGTTGCGCCCCCAAATTGCGCCCCCATGCAGTTTGTCATCCTGAAAGGATCTTACGAATCCGTGTTGGCTGAAAACTGTTTGGGTAGAAACTACATAAAAAAAAGTTTTTGGTGTCGTGATGCTACGTTTCATTACCCAACTTTCTATGTGTAGGTGTTGCCGTAAGATTCCTGCGGAATGACAAACTGCGGGGATTTGTGTTGGGCGGGGTTTTGTGTTGTTGGGATTTTCAACCACACTTTCTAAATTTAGGTGTTGCCGTAAGATTCCTGCGGCTCGACAAACTGGGGGATTTGTGTTTGTAGGGGGATTGCGTGAGGGCAAAGGCGGAGCTCTCTTGGGGCTGGCGTTTTTCAGCCAGCCTCAAGAAGCGGGAGCCGGAGACCGACCCGAAGGGGCACGCCCAAAAAAGAGGCTAAAAAAGGGTTTGTTTTGGGCTTGTTAGCTTTCTTGGTGTTCTTGTATTTTGGTGCTTTTTTTTTCGAAAGTGAGAACCAATGCGGGCAAAACGAGCAGGTTTGCGAATAGTGCAAACAGGAGTGTGCAGGAGATCAGGCCGCCTAATGCGATGGTGCCGCTGAAGCCAGAGAGGGTGAAGATGGCGAAGCCAAATATCAAGACTATCGAGGTATAAAAGGTGCTAATGCCGGTTTCGCGGAGTGCGCTGAAGACGGATTTCTTTATTTTGCCGTTGTTTTGCAGCAAATCGTGGCGGTATTTTGCCATAAATTGTATGGCGTTGTCCACAGAGATGCCAAATGCGATGCTGAATACGAGTATCGTTGATGGTTTTAGTGGGATGCCAAAATAGCCCATAAGCCCAGAGGTGATGCACAGTGGGAGTATGTTTGTGATGACGGATGCCATGACCATTTTGCCTGATTTGAAGAGATAGGTCATCAGTCCGGCGATGAGTAGAATGGCGAATATGAGGGATTCTATAAGGTTGTCTATAAGATAGCTGGTGCCTTTTTGGAACACTAGTGCTTTTCCGGTGAGGGTTACTTTGAAGTTGTTTTTTGGAAAAATCTGGTTTATTCTTTGATGTAATTTTTGCTCTACGATGGCCATTTCGGCGGTGCCAATGTCTTTCATAAAGGTGGTGATTCTGGCATATTGTCCTGTGGAATCAACATAGCTTTTCATGAGGTTTGCGGTGTTTTTTCCAGCTTTTTTGAGGTAGGATAGTATGAATATTTGGTCTTGTGGGTTGGGTAATTCATAAAATTTTGGGTTTCCGTTATAGTAGGCTTGTTTGGAATATTTGACAAGGTTTACTATCGAAATTGGTTTTGCGAGTTCGGGTATCGAGTCTATGGTGTTTTGCAACTGTTCCATTTTTTGTATGGTCGATAGTTTTAGAACGCCTTTTTTGCGTTGGGTGTCTATCATGATTTCTAATGGCATAACGCCGTTGAATTCTTTTTCGAAAAACAGTATGTCTTTAAAAAAGGAGGCGGTTTTTGGCATTTCGCCAATTAGGCTGCCCGAAACTTTCATTTGGGTGACACCGATGATGCTAAAGATGAGTAATAGTGCGTAAATATAGTAGATCGCTTTTCGTTTGTTTTTTACGATATATTCTACTTTGTCTAAGAGGTTTGAGATATAATTTTTGCTAAGGTGGTTCAGGTGTTTTTCTTTTGGCAGCGGCATAAAGCTATATACGATTGGCACTACTACAAGTGTCAATAGATATACCGTTACTACGTTTATGGAGGTTACTAATCCAAACTCGAACAACAAATCGTTTCCGGTGATCATAAAAGTGGCAAATCCTGCTGCGGTTGTTAGGTTTGTCATTAGTGTTGAGACGCCAATTTTTGAAATGACGCGTTGCAGGGCTTTGGCTTGATTTTTGTGTTTTTTGATTTCTTGTTGGTATTTGTTGATCAAGAAAATACAGTTTGTGATGCCTATTACAATAATGAGTGGTGGGATAATTGCGGTGAGGATAGTAATTTTGTAATGAAACAATCCTAATGTGCCAAAGGACCACATCACGCCTATTATCAAAATAATAATGGAGATATAGGTGGCTCTAAGGGATCTAAAAAACAGAAAAAAAATAAGGGATGTAATGAGCAATGCAGCACCTATGAATAGTCCTATCTCGCCTTTCATATTTTCGGCATTGATGGTTCGAATATAGGGCATACCTGAAACGCGAAGGTCTATTTGGGTGGTTTCTTCAAATTTTTGAATTTTTGGAAGCAAATTTTCAAGAATGAATGTTTTTCTGGCGGCTGTATTGACCATTTTTTTGTTCATATAAATTGCCGATCGAATGCTACCGCTTTGTTTATTGTATAACAACCCTTCATAGAAAGGCAAGTTTTGAAACAACTCGTGTTTCAAACTTTGAAGGTACTTTGGATTTTTTTGTTGGTTTTGATCTACAAATGGGGCAAGTTTAAATTGCTGGCTGATAGTGTCTTTTTCTAATTTTTTGAGGTCGTTTAGGCTTATACATAGTGCGACTTCGGGAGCGTTTTTGAGGCCTGTCATCAATTCGTTCCAAGCGGTAAAGGCTTTTGGTGTAAAAAATGTATTGTCATTAAACCCAATTACAATCAGATTGCCTTCTTCTCCAAATTTGCCCAAAAAGTCTTGATATTCTTGATTGACGATGTGCTTTTTTGGCAACAAATTGGCTTCGGTATAGGTCATACCCAGGTTTTTCCATTGCAAAGAAAGGAAAACCGTAATGGCAACAATGCCAATCAATATGCCGATTCTATTTTTTAGAATCAAACGGGCCAAAAATTCCCAAAAACCAACTTTTAATCTCTTTGTCATAGTTTAGAAAATGCTTGCAAAGTTACTAAAAACCTATCAATTCAGGTGTATTAACTTTACTTTTGTGCCATCTTGGAAATGGGTGTTCAAAATAACGCTATTATCTTGTTATTTTTTATAAAATTATGTGAATTCAAATTCATTTTAAAGTTTGTTTTCGCATCTTTGTGGTCTAATTAGTACGTTTTTGAAAAACCTTTTATGAAAAATTTAAAAAATACGATATTCTATTTGATCATTACAGGCGGATTTACGGCTATAATTTATTGGATTGTTTGCAAAGGAAAAACTTTAGAAACCAGCAAAAACATTCTTCAAACTGAAACTCAAAATGGGCATTGGGTTGATTTTTTGAACTCACTCGCCATCAATTTGAATCATCCTTTGGCATTGCTTTTGGCTCAAATAATTACCATTATTATTGTGGCACGCTTTTTTGGTTGGGTATTCAGAAAAATTGGTCAACCGTCTGTAATTGGCGAGATTATTGCCGGTATTGTGCTTGGCCCTTCCCTATTGGGGATGTTTTTTCCGGCGTTTTCGGCCAATTTGTTTCCAATCGCTTCGTTGCCCAATTTGCATTTTTTGAGCCAAATTGGTTTGATTTTATTTATGTTTGTAATCGGCATGGAACTTGATTTGAAAGTGCTAAAAAATCGTGCCAATGAGGCCGTTGTTATTAGCCACGTGAGTATCGTTTTTCCGTTTACGTTGGGCGTAACTTTGGCTTATTTTGTGTATTATAGATTTGCTCCAGAAGGGGTAGCTTTTTTATCATTTGCCCTATTTATGGGGATTGCGATGAGCATAACCGCCTTTCCTGTACTGGCCAGAATTGTGCAGGAGCGGGGCATTCATAAGACCAAATTGGGTGCCATTGTCATCACTTGTGCCGCAGCAGACGACATCACCGCTTGGTGTATGCTTGCAGCCGTTATTGCAATCGTAAAGGCGGGGTCGTTTGTGAGTGCTTTATACATCATTGGACTCGCTTTTTTGTATGTTATTATAATGCTTTTTGTGGTAAAACCGTTTCTAAAAAGAATTGGCGAATTGTATGCCACCAAAGACAATTTGAGCAAACCATTTGTTGCCATTTTCTTTCTTACCCTCATTATATCGTCTTATCTCACCGAAATAATAGGTATTCACGCCCTTTTTGGTGCCTTTATGACAGGGGTTATTATGCCAGATATTTCAAAATTTAGAACTGTTTTTATAGAAAAAGTAGAAGACGTTGCCGTCATATTATTACTCCCACTGTTTTTTGTATTTACTGGGTTAAGAACAGAGATTGGCTTGATAAACGATCCGTTTTTGTGGAAAACAACCGGTTTTATAATCCTAGTTGCCGTGATTGGCAAGTTTCTTGGCAGTGCTCTTGCCGCCAAATTTGTTGGTCAAAACTGGCGTGACAGCCTCACAATTGGGGCATTGATGAATACACGTGGTCTTATGGAGTTGGTCGTGCTAAATATTGGATTGGATCTAAAAGTGCTTACCCCAGAAGTGTTTACAATGATGGTTATTATGGCATTGGTAACCACATTTATGACTGGCCCCGCACTCGATTTGATCAATGCCGTTTTCAAAAAAGACGCTGTATTGGAAGAAGAAATTTTAAACGATTCAAAATTCAAAATTTTGATTTCTTTTGGCAATAACGAGAAAGGAAAATCGTTACTTCGATTGGCAAATAGTTTTGTCAAAAAACAAAAAGACCACGCCACCGTTACCGCAATGCACCTCACATTGAGCGACGAAATGCACTCTTACAACTTAGAAGAATATGAAAACGAGCGTTTTTTGCCTATTTTGGAAGAATCAAAACTACTCAAGCAAGACATAAAAACCATTTTCCAAGCCACAGTTGACATCGAAACCAATATTGCAGAAATCGCCAATAATGGCGACTATGACCTGCTTTTGGTAGGGCTTGGGAAATCCATTTTTGAAGGCACTTTGCTTGGAAAAGTACTTGGATTTACAACCAGAATCATTAATCCAGATCGTCTTTTTGACAAATTTATAGGCAAAGAAGGCTTGTTTGAAAACTCTCCATTTGATGAGCGTACAAGACAAATTATTTCAAAAACCAAAATGCCAATCGGAATTTTGATAGACAAAGATTTACAAAACGTAAACACCGTTTTTGTGCCAATTTTCAGCCCAGAAGATGCTTTTTTGATGGATTTTGTACAAAAATTGATTTTCAACAACCAATCCAAAATAGCCGTTTTGGATAGTCATAATTTATCAAAAAACAACTTTGTTTTAGAAAGCACCATACAATCATTGACCCAAAACTACCCCGATAATTTTTCGATTCTTGTTGAAAGAACCATCAAAAAAGAGTTTCTAGCCCAACAAAATTTGATGATTATTAGCCTCGAAAGCTGGAAAAAATTAGTCGATTCTCAAAGCATTTGGCTAAGCAATGTGCCATCTGTTTTGATTTTAAAACCATAAAAAAAAACCTTCAAAAGAAGGTTTTTTTGGGTAATAATAATCCAAAAAATGGAATCAAACTTTCATAATTTCGGCCTCCTTTTGAGACAATAACTCCTCTACTTTTTTGATAAACGAGTTGGTCAATTGTTGCACCTCATCCTCGGCAGATTTACACAAATCCTCTGATGTACCGTCTTTTTCTAATTTTTTGATCTCTGTATTCGCCTCTTTTCTAGAGTTTCTAACGCCAATTTTGGCATCTTCAGCTTCAATTTTGGCTTGTTTTGCCAAATCTCGACGGCGGTCTTCAGTAAGTGGTGGCACGCTTATAATGATTATATCACCATTATTCATCGGGTTAAAACCCAAATTGGCAATCATAATCGCTTTTTCGATCGTGTGCAACATCTTTTTTTCAAACGGCTGAATAGTGATGGTTCGTGCATCCGGAACATTCAAATTAGCTACCTGCGCAAGCGGCGTTTGCGACCCATAATAGTCAACAAAAACACTGCCCAACATCGCAGGACTTGCTTTTCCAGCACGGATATTCAAAAACGATTTTTCAAGGTGAACAATCGACCCAGACATCGCTTCCTGGGTACTATCTAAAATAAAATCAATTTCTTCGGTCATTTTCTGCTTTATAATATGTTTTTAATCAATAAAAACAATGGTTTTACATCGTTACAACGGTTCCAATATTCTCGCCCTCACAAATCTTCAAGAGATTCCCCATCTTGTTCATATCAAAAACAACAATCGGCAATCTATTTTCCTGACTCAGCGTAAAAGCCGTAGTATCCATCACATTAAGCCCCTTTTTGAGCACGTCATCAAACGAAATCGTATCGAATTTTATGGCATTTGGATTTTTCTCAGGATCACAATCATAAATGCCATCCACACGAGTACCCTTGAGAATCACGTCGGCATTCACCTCAACCCCACGCAAAACTGCGGCAGTATCAGTCGTAAAATATGGATTACCGGTACCAGCACCAAAAATCACAATTCGCCTTTTTTCAAGATGCCGCACCGCTCTTCGCTTGATATAAGGCTCAGCAATAGCTTCGATCTTCAAAGCCGTTTGCAAGCGCGTTAGCATCCCCTTGTCTTCAAGCGCGCCCTGAAGCGCCATCCCGTTGATCACCGTAGCAAGCATGCCCATATAATCGCCCTGCACCCTATCCATCCCGTTGCTCGCACCCGCAACACCCCGAAAAATGTTGCCGCCGCCAATAACAATAGCAATTTGAACACCTTTATCGTGGATTTGCTTGATTTCAGATGCATATTCAGACAATCTAGCTGGATCGATACCATATTGACGATCGCCCATCAATGCCTCGCCGCTTAATTTCAAAAGAATTCGTTTGTATTTCATTTTTTTCAGTTGTGAAATGCAAATATAGAAATATTTCGTTTTAATAAAATAGCGAAACCAAAAAATTTCAATTCAAAAGCCATTTACAACCCTCAGATCAATCAAAATCAATAAAATTTGGAAGTGCCATTTTTCTGTTTTTTGGCGCACACCACCCGTCCTTGACACAATACCCGTCCCGCTGCACGCTATATCTTTTTGGATTTTCTGAAAAAGAAAATCCAAAAAGGATGCCGCTGCATCGGGGCGAAAGGAGACTTATAGGATTTTCAAGCCGTTCAAAGCCAAATGATATTTGATAAAAAATGATAGATAATAACGTTAAGCAGGTGTTTTTCAAAACAAAAATAAGTAGGCAAGTTTGACCCGTAGCAAAATGCTACCGAATCCAAAAAAGGTTTTATGATTATGATTGAATAATTTGGTTTTTTACCATTAAAGCCAGCTCCAAAGATGTTTTGGATGTGATCAATAAAAAAATAACGGATATTATACCAAATGTGAGATGCAAAATAGCAGTTGCTTTTTACAAATTAAAAGATGCCCCGATATTAAAAACAAATTGGTTGTTATAGTCAGACGCGGTTTGATCATACTTGGCAATTGGCAAGCCTGCTTCGCCATACAAACCAAATCCATCTGTAAAAAAGTATCTCACGCCAAGGTGTGCGCCAAAATTTTTGGTTCCCAAATCGAGACCAGGATAAATATCCATTGCTTTGTCCAATTTGAAAACATTGCCCAAATTGGCATTAAATCTGGCTTTTAGGTCAATTCGCTCATTGAATTTGAAGTCGCTCACTTGTCCTTCGGTGGTGTTTAGCAAAAATGTGGTTGCCAATCCAACTGACATGTTTTCGCCAATACCAAAGTCTGTCGAAAGGTGTATTCCAGTGCCGAATTTTTGAATGTTGGCTCCTACTTGTCCTTTGATGTCGCCTTTGCCAGAGTATGCTTGTGCGTTTGCAAATAATGCTGAGGCTGCTAGTATTAACGTGAAGATTTTTTTCATTTTGTTTTGTTTTAAAAGGTTTTTAAAAATGATATTACTTGTATTTGTGACCTCGGAGGGGTTCGAACCCCCAACCATCAGAGCCGAAATCTGATATTCTATCCAGTTGAACTACGAGGCCTTTTTTTGGGTTATGATAATAGTTGTTTGACTATCGTTGATATTGTTTTTCCGTCTGCTTTTCCGGCGAGTTGTGCGGAGGCCATCGCCATAATTTTTCCCATATCGCCCATTCCAGAGGCGTTGTTTTGGGTTATTAATGTGGCAATAATCGTGCTTACTTCGGCTTCTGAAAGTTGCTGTGGCAAGAATTTTTCGATGATAGCGGCTTGGGCAATTTCTGGCTCTGCAAGGTCTGGACGACCTTGTTCGGTATAGATTTTGGCGCTGTCTTTGCGTTGTTTTACCAATCGTTGCAATAGTTTTATTTCGTCTTCGGGTGCTATTTCGGTTTTTGAGCTGGTTTCGGTTTGGGCTAGTAGAATGGCAGATTTGATGGCGCGTAGCGATTCTAATGCTACGGTATCTTTGGCACGCATGGCGTTTTTGATTTCGTCCGAGATTTGAAGGGATAGGCTCATGTGGTACTGTTTTTAATTTTTTTCAAAATTAGTTTATTTTTTGTTTTTTTCAAAAGTTTTTGATGGCTTTTGATGTGTTTTTAAAGAATTGTTTCTGTGTACTGCTTGCCCTGCCCCAGATGAGAGTGGAAAGCCTTTTTGAAAAAAAATGTATTTTTTCTTGAAGGCAAAAAGCGACCAACGGAAGCTCTTTTGCCTTTTTAGAAAAAAACATTTTTTGAAAAAAGCTTGAAACGGTCAGCTGGATTAGGCCCAAAAAAAGCTTTTTCTAATCGACATTGTCGTGCAAATAGGAGTTGTTGGAGCGCAGTTGTGGGTCGTCGTTGGAGTCTATTCCGATGGATGTTCGGGATTTGTTGTTTCCAAATGTTGGCGAGCTGAGGTCGATTCCGGAGCGTTTGTATGCGGGTTCTTTTTCAAATTCTTCGATGCGTGATGGGTTGTTGTTGAACTTGTAGTTAAATTCTTTGAGTTTTCGTTTTCGTTCTTCGGAGCGTAGCATTGCGGCTTGGTCGAGGGTCATTTCTGTTGGCGAAATGGCTGTTTTGGTTTCAAAAACCGGACTTTCTTCGACTATTTTGCTGGTGATTTGTAGTGATTCTATCTCTGATTCGGCTACAATTGCTGGTTTTGAATCTAGGAGTTGATTTTCTATTTCCATATATTCTTCGAGCGAATATCGGATGATGCCGTCTTTGTTGAGCTCTGTCATTGGCACGACTTGCACGGGTTGATTGACTTGAATTTCGCGGGTTTCGTTGGTGAGTTCAAATATAATTTTGTCTTGGTTTGGCGTGATTTGTGGGATGGGCTCGTCAAAAAAGAAGGTAATTTGTTCCTCGTGTATGGCGGTTGGTGTTGTTATTTCTTTGACTTCGGGTGTGGTGAAGTAAAAATTTGTTTGGATTGGTGCTGAAACGATTTCGAATGTAACGTCGAGGTTTTTGATAAAC
The DNA here is from genome assembly GCA_031384845.1 of Bacteroidota bacterium. Classification (GTDB taxonomy): domain Bacteria; phylum Bacteroidota; class Bacteroidia; order Flavobacteriales; family Flavobacteriaceae; genus Flavobacterium. The sequence goes on along the minus strand of JANNBA010000033.1, from coordinate 27,577 downwards.
TCGGTTGTTGGTATCAAATTATACTCTTGAAAAACTGTTGCTGTTGGTGCTTCTTCGATTAGGTTGTGCACGATTTTGGCTTCGTTTGTTGGTGTTTCTATTGTTGAAAAATCAAACGATTCGATTGTTTTTTGTGATAGATTGTGTGTTAGTTTTTGATCTTCTTCGAGTGCGTGTATGATTTTTTTGGGTTCGGTGTTTACAATTTCGCTTTGTTGTTCAATATTGAATCCGGTGGCAATAATAGTTACGGCAATGGAGTCGCCCAGGGTTTCGTCGTCGCCAACTCCCATGATAATATTGGCGTTGTGTCCGGCTTCTGTTTGTATATGTTCGTTGATTTCCGAGATTTCGTCGATGGTTATTTCGTTTACGCCAGACACAATTAGAAGGAGTACGTTTTTGGCTCCTGATATTTTGTTATCGTTTAATAATGGTGAGTCGAGTGCGGCTACGATGGCTTCTTTGGCACGGCTTTCTCCGGTGGCGGTGGCAGATCCCATGATGGCGGTGCCGCTGTTTGAGAGCACGGTTTTGGCGTCTTTGAGGTCAATGTTTTGGGTATAGTGGTGTGTGATTACTTCGGCTATGCCTCTTGATGCGGTTGCTAATACTTCGTCTGCTTTTGAAAATCCTGCTTTAAAGCCCAGGTTTCCATATACTTCACGTAGTTTGTTGTTGTTGATTACAATAAGGGAATCTACTTGTTTGCGCAATTTTTCGACTCCGAGCAAGGCTTGTTCGTGTCGTACTTTTCCTTCAAATTGAAAGGGTATGGTTACGATTCCAACGGTGAGTATGTCTTTTTCTTTGGCCAATTGTGCAATGATTGGCGCAGCTCCTGTGCCTGTGCCTCCGCCCATTCCGGCGGTAATAAAGACCATTTTGGTATTGCTATCAAGCATTTTTTCGATTTCGGCGATGCTTTCTATGGCTGATTGTTGACCTACTTCGGGATTTGCTCCTGCGCCAAGTCCTTCGGTAAGGTGCATGCCAAGCTGGATTTTGTTTGGCACTGCACTGTTTTCTAAGGCTTGCGAATCTGTGTTGCAGACAATAAAGTCAACACCTTTGATGCCTTGTTTGAACATGTGGTTGATGGCGTTACTTCCGCCGCCGCCAACGCCTATTACTTTGATTACGTTTGATTGATTTTTAGGCAAATCGAATGTGATGCTTCCAAAATTTGAGTGGTCTGTCATAATTATGGTTTTTATGTGGTTTTTGTTGTTTTTTTGCTTTTGTTGTTTTGTTTTTTATTCGGCGTTGTCCAAAAATTCTTTGATTTTGTCAACATATTTATCAAAAAATGATTTTCTGATTTTGGTTTCTGTCGATTCTATCGTGGGTGCTTTTGGGATGTTGGCAATTGCTTCTTCTGGTTCGGCCTCTGGTATTTGAACAAAATCTTGAATCACAATTTCTGGTTCTTTTTGTGGTGAAATTGGCGTAGCTATAGGCGCAATTTTTATGGCACTTTGGGTTTTGTTTTGAATTGAGTTCATCACCAATCCAACGGCTGTGGCATAGAGTGGGCTCGAAATTTCTTCGTCTGAATCTCCAGCCAAATGTTCGTTTGGATATCCTATTCTAGTGTCCATTCCGGTGATGTATTCTACCAATTGCTTGATGTGATTGAGTTGTGCGCCACCGCCGGTGAGTACAATTCCGGCTATTAATTTTTTGCGTGGGTCTTCATGTCCATAAGCTTTTATTTCAGAAAAAACCTGCACAATAATTTCAACAACACGGGCATGAATTATTTTTGATAAGTTTTTGAGCGATATTTCTTTGGGGTCGCGACCTCGAAGACCGGGTATTGACACGATTTCATTTTCTTTGTTTTCGCCAGGCCAAGCCGATCCAAATTTTACTTTTAGCAACTCTGCTTGTTTTTCGATAATAGAGCAGCCTTCTTTGATGTCATCTGTAATGACGTTTCCACCAAAGGGGATAACGGCCGTATGGCGAATAATACCATCTTTGAAAATGGCCAAATCTGTGGTGCCACCGCCAATATCGATCAACGCAACGCCTGCTTCTTTTTCTTCTTGACTCAAAACGGCATCGGCCGAGGCCAAAGGCTCGAGCGTAAGTCCAGACAAGTCGATTCCTGTGCTTTGTATGCATCGCCCTACATTTCTAATCGAAGCAGCCTGCCCAACAACTACATGAAAACTCGATTCTAATCGCCCGCCACACATTCCGATAGGCTCTTTGATCTCGGACTGACCATCTATTTTAAATTCTTGTGGCAAAACATGGATGATTTCTTCGCCGGGAAGCATCGTCAATTTGTGTACTTGTCCGATGAGTAATTCTATATCCTTGTCTCCAATTACTTCTTCGGGATTGCTACGGCTGATATAATCTGAGTGTTGAATGCTGCGAATATGCTGTCCCGCAATACCCACCACTACATCTTTGATTTTGTAACCAGAGTTGTCTTCCGCCTCTTGTATGGCTTGCTGAATAGATTGAATGGTTTGGGTGATATTGTCCACAACGCCACGCTTTACGCCAAGACTTTTAGACTTTCCTACGCCCAAAATCTCTAATTTTCCGTACTCGTTTTTTTTGCCAATCATGGCAACAATTTTGGTTGTTCCAATATCCAAACCAACTGCAATATTTTCTTTTTCCATAATTTGTTATTTTGTACCTACAACTTGTTGTGCAAACCGTAGGGTTATTTTTTTGTAAAAATTGATTGAACTATCTTGAACTGTTTTTTGAAAAAAGGCTTTATAATTATTGAATTTGTTTTCAATATTTATGGCTCGCCCAAAATCTATGTCGTATTGATAATTTCTACTTTTCATAATTAATGCTCCATTGTCAAAAATTTGGATTCCAATGATGTTTTTTTTCAAAAAATCATCCTTGCTAATGAATCGCAAAAGCGCAACCAAATCTGCTTTGTTTTGACTGTTGATTTTTCCAAAAACAAGCGGTACTCGCGCACAATATATGGGCGACAAAGGCATTGTATTTCCTTGAAAATCAACATAAAAAGAGCTATCCACATCAAACACACGTGCGATTGGATTTCTTTGTTTAACAACCGTTTTGAGTACGCCATCAATGCTCAAAAACACTTGCGATTGCTCGACCATGTCGTTGTTGTTGATGGTTTTTTCTAATTTGCTCAAATTTACACTATGTTTTTCAATACTTTTCACACTCGAATTATAATCTATTAACAATTTATTAACCGTTTCGGCGGTCAAAAACTGGGTAAAATTTCCTTCAAAAACCACTTCGGTTTTCTTTAATTTACGATGTCGATTTTTGTTTTCGGTAAACGAATACAAAAAAACCACCGCAACAATGATCAAAATCAAGCGGGTATTTATCCAAATATTTGTCCAATTCCAATTTTTCATTTCAGGGTTGTAATTTACTTTATCTACCTTGTTTTTTGGTTAAAAAAATATTAATTAACCTTGCATTTAACTAATTCATTTTTAATTTCTGCCACCATTTCTCCGATGTCGCCAGCACCGATAGTGACAAAAATTTGGGCATTACTATTTTTTATTTCGGTAATCAACTGATTTTTTGAAACCAATTTTTTGTTGACATTTGTCATTTTAGACAACAACCATTCGCTGCTGACTCCTGCAATTGGCAATTCGCGAGCCGGATAAATATCCAACAAAAGCACTTGGTCAAACTGCGACAAACTGCTTGCAAAATCATCAATAAAATCCCGTGTTCGGCTATACAAATGTGGCTGAAATATAGCCATCACTTTTTGGTTTGGATACAATTCTGAAACCGCCTGAAAAACCGCATTTATTTCGGTAGGATGATGGGCATAATCGTCAATATAAACCAACTTTTCGGTTTTGATTTGATACGAAAAACGTCTTTTTATACCTTGAAAACTGGCCAACGCTTTTTTTATAATTTCGTTTTCAATGCCATAGGTGTATGCCATCGCAAAAGCCATCAGCGCATTCATCAAATTGTGCCTTCCGGGCAACAAAAAAGAGACGTCAACAACGGTTTCGGTTGGCGTTTTGATATCAAAATAATAATGGCTATTGGCTATTCTGACATTGATAGCTTCAAAATTGGCACTCTCATTTATAGCAATACAAACCCCTTCGAGTGGTAATCCTTTGGTCAAAAAAAGTTTTGATTTGTCTTGAATTTTGTGGGCAAATTCCACAAACGATGCTTCAATAGCAGCACTATCACCATAAACATCAAGATGATCGGCATCCATCGAGGTGATACAAGCCATATTTGGATGCAAATGCAAAAATGATCTATCAAACTCATCGGCCTCGACAACGGTAATCGTTTTTCCGGTGCCTATCAAATTTGAGTTATAATTTTCGACAATGCCGCCCAAAAACGAGGTTACATCTGCCCCACTCTCATACAAAATGTGTCCCAAAATACTCGATGTTGTTGTTTTTCCGTGGGTGCCTGCTACGGCAAAACAATAGGTATCTTTGGTAATAATGCCCAAAACTTCGGCTCTTTTTTTGATAAGAAAGTCTCTTTCGATAAAATATTGCCACTGCGAGTGCGATTTTGGTACTGCCGGAGTAATCACAACCAAAGTATTTTCGGTATAAAAATCTGAAGGTATCAAATCAATTTCATCGTCAAAAAAAATAGTGATTCCACTCTGAATTAATTCATTTGTCAAACTTGAAGGTGTCTTGTCATAACCTGCAACATTTTTTCCGATGGCTCGAAAGTAGCGCGCCAAAGCACTCATGCCGATACCGCCAATGCCTATGAAATAAATATTTTGAATTTGGTTCAGGTTCATTTTACAATAAATTATTACAGATTTGTTCAATTTGACCAACAATATCGTGGGTTGCGTCTGGTTTGGCTAATTTTTTTATATTGGTTGACAATAAATTTTGATAGGTTTCATCATTTATCAAATCACAAAAAACAGTCTCAAATTGGTTTTCTAACTGGTTTTCTTTGATCAAAATCGCGGCATTTTGTGATACAATAGCAGTGGCATTTTTGGTTTGATGGTCTTCGGCAACATTGGGCGATGGGATAAAAATCACGGGTTTGCCAACCAAGCAAAGTTCTGAAACTGAAGAAGCACCTGCTCTTGAGATAATAATGTCTGCAGCAGTGTAAGCCATCTTCATATCTTCAATAAAAGCGACAACTTGTGTGTTTTTTTGATTGTTAAAGTGCTGAAATTCTTCTAAATACAATTTCCCACATTGCCATAAAATTTGTGTGTTTTGATCCAAAATAAATGCTAAATTGGCTGCGACAAACTGGTTTATTTTTTTGGCTCCCAAGCTTCCGCCGAGGACCAAAATGGTTTTTTTGGAGGCATCCAAACCAAAAAAAGCATGGGCAATATCCTGATTGGAGTTTATCGATAATAAATCTTGTCTGACCGGATTTCCAGTTAACGCAATTTTGTTTTTTGGAAAATAAGTTTCCAAATTGGGATAAGCCACGCAAATTGATGTTGCTTTTTTAGCCAACCATTTGTTTGTGATTCCTGGAAAGGAGTTTTGCTCTTGGATGAGGGTTGGTATTTTGAATAAAGATGCCACTTTTAGCAACGGCCCGCTAGCAAATCCACCAGTTCCAATCACAACATCGGGCTTGAATTGGTGCAATATCCATGCAGATTTTAGCATACTAACCCCTAACTTTAATGGAAAAAGCAGGTTGTCGAAAGAGATTTTTCGTTGCAATCCAGAAATCCAAAGCCCTTTGATAGGGTAGCCTGCTTGCGGCACTTTTTGCATTTCCATTTTGTTGCTTGCACCAACAAAAAGGATATCACACCCTTTGAATTTTAGTTTTAATTCGTTTGCAATAGCAATGGCCGGGTAGATGTGTCCACCGGTTCCGCCGCCGCTCAAAATGAATTTTTTTACTGCCATTTCAAATTTTATTTTTTGTTTTTTAGTGCATCCATCGGGTTGTTTGAAACATCGTTTATAGAAAAATTATCTTCTCCTATTTCGATGGGTTCAGCATTTTCTTTGGCAATTTGCTCGTCTATAATGCGTTTCAAAACGGCTTCGCGTTGTTCTTTGTCTGCACGCTCTTCGGCAATTTCTTCGTCTTTTTTGGTCACACTAATGATGATTCCGATGGCGATACACGTCATCCAAATCGAGCTTCCGCCGCTGCTTACAAGCGGAAGGGTTTGCCCAGTCACGGGCAACAACTGCACCGCTACGCCCATATTGATTAGTGCCTGAAAAATAATTGGAAACCCGAGTCCTACAACCAACAATTTTCCGAAAATAGTATTGGCTTTGTGTGCTGCAATGATAAACCTTAAAAACAGCAAAAGATAAATCAACAAAACCCCAAGCCCACCAATCAAGCCATATTCTTCGACAATTATAGCAAATATAAAATCGGAGGATGATTGTGGCAAAAAGTTTTTTTGCACGCTTTTTCCTGGACCCAAACCATAAATTCCCCCAGATGCAATTGCGGTTTTGGCTTTTTCAATTTGATAATCATCATCTGAAAGCTCTTGATTTTTTTTGAAATAATTATCAATTCTATTTTCCCAGGTTTTGACACGCCCAAATATTTTGGGTGTGTGTGTCGGATTTGTTTTTTCGACAATTTTGGCCAATACAATAAACATTACAAACATAGAAACACCAACGCCAACAACAATTGCAATATGTTTGATAGGATAGTTGCCCACAAAAGTTAGCATCAAAACCATAGAAAAAATGAGAGCTGCTGTGGAAAAATTGTTGGGCAAAATTAAGATTAATGTAAAACCTACCGGGATCCATAAATCGATCAATGATGTTTTGAAGGTGTCAGTTTCGGCTGTAGATTTAGACAAATATCGGGCTACAAAAATCATCAAAACAATAAATGCTAAGGCCGATGTTTGGAAAGATATTCCGATAAATGGCACCTGAATCCAACGTGTAGCACTACCCTGCTCTACCCCAAAAAACAAAGTATAACCTAGTAATAACCATACAATTGGCAATGCAATTCGAGAAATACTTCTGAAATAATGGTAAGGTATTTTTTGAATTTGATAAAGTATAAAAAAACCAACTATAATATGAACTGCATGTTTGAGCAAATAGCCCAAGGTGTTGCCAGATCCATGGTTCATATAAGCCAAATTGCTGCTTGCGCTAAAAACAGGCATAAACGAAAACATAGCCAATAGGGCCACAAACGACCATATTCCTTTATCCCCTTTTAGACTGTTGATGAATTTTAGCATTGGTTTTTTTTATAAGAATTACAAACTTTGAACGGCTCTGATAAATTGATTTCCACGATCTTCATAATCGTTAAACAAATCAAAACTCGAACAGCATGGCGAAAGCAGCACATTGTCGCCACGCTCTGCCAATCGCTGTGCCAAGATCACCGCGTCATTCATGTTGTCAACTTCGAGCATCACATCGACCATATTGCCAAAAGCGTCTATGATTTTTTTGTTATCAACACCCAAACAAATTATAGATTTGACTTTTTCAAACACTAATGGCATTAGCGACTCATAATCATTTCCTTTATCTACACCGCCAACAATCCAAACCGTTGGAGCGGTCATGCACTCTAAAGCATAATAAGTTGCGTTCACGTTTGTAGCTTTTGAATCATTGATATACTGCACGTTTTGAATTTTGAGTACATTTTCTAATCGGTGCGAAATTCCCTGAAAGTTCATAAAACTTTCTTTGATGGTGTTTTTTCTTACTTTTAATAAATGTCCGATGGTACCTGCAGCGGCAGCATTTTTCAAATTGTGCTTTCCTGCCAAAGCAAAATGCATCATGTCGATAGCAACTTCTGAATTTTTTGTGTTTATTTTCATAATAGAATTGAGTATTGATGTTCCGATAGCAACATCTTGTGTGATAGAAAAAGGCAATTGTTGTGCTTTTGTTTTATTTGTTGAAAGCCATGCTACACTGGCTTCGTCTTGTTGGTCATATATTAAATAATCTTCGGTCATTTGGTTTTTTGTAATTCTAAATTTTGAATCTATATATTGCTGGTAATCATAGTTATACCTGTCTAAATGATCTGGACTAATATTGGTAATCACCGCAATATGTGGCTTGAAATTAATAATGCCATCCAGCTGAAAACTACTTAATTCGAGTACATAAAAGTCAAAATTTTCATTGGCAACTTGCTCTGCAAAACTTTTTCCGATATTGCCTCCTAAACCCACATTAAAACCAGCATTTTTTAGAAGGTGGTAGGTCAACATGGTGGTTGTTGTTTTTCCGTTGCTTCCTGTGATGCCAATTATCACAGCGTTTGTATAAGTTGCTGCAAATTCAATTTCTGAAATTATGCTAATCTTTTGCGCTATCAATTGCTTTACAATTGGCGATTTGTCTGGAATACCCGGGCTTTTCATCACCAAGTCTGCATTCAAGACTAGCTTTTCGGTATGGGTTTTTTCTTCCCAATCGATTTTATTTTCAATCAAAATTTGTTTGTATTTTTGTTTTATTTCGCCAAAATCTGATACAAAAACCTCAAATCCTTGTTTTTTTGCCAAAATTGCAGTTCCAACACCACTTTCGCCGCCACCTAAAATTACGATTCTTTTCATCTATCTTAATTTTAAGGTTACGATAGACAAAATAGTTAGCAGAATACCAACAATCCAAAAGCGAGTTACAATTTTACTTTCGTGATAGCCCTTTTTTTGATAATGATGGTGCAAAGGCGACATCAAAAAAATGCGACGGCCTTCGCCAAAGCGTTTTTTGGTATATTTGAAATAGCTCACTTGTAGAACGACCGAAAAATTTTCGACCAAAAAGATTCCACATATTAGCGGAATCAACATTTCTTTGCGAACGGCAATTGCCAAAACCGCAATAATCCCGCCAATCGTCAAACTGCCTGTATCGCCCATAAAAACTGATGCGGGATAAGAATTATACCACAAAAACCCAATCAAAGAGCCCACAAATGCCGCAATAAAAACGGTCATTTCGCCAGAATTGGGAATATACATAATGTTGAGATAATTAGAAAGGATAATGTTTCCGGATACAAACGTAAAAATTCCTAATGCAACAACCGATATTGCCGAAGTGCCTGCTGCAAGACCATCGATGCCGTCTGTTAGGTTGGCACCATTTGAGACTGCTGTGATGATAAAAATTACAATTGGAATAAAAATCAACCAAGCCCAATCTTGATAACCATCACCTGTCCAAGCTAATAATTCTGCATAATCAAATTCGTTATTTTTGAAAAAAGGAATAGTCGTTGCAGTTGATTTTTCTTCTAACGGCAACATTCGGATTTCGCTTTTTGATTGTGATTTGAAAGCCAAACTTTGCACAGAATCCTTTCGAAGCGTTACTCCGGGGTGCATATACAAGACAGAGCCTACAATAATACCAAGACCAACTTGACCAATTACCTTAAAAATTCCTTTGAGACCTTGTTTGTCTTTTTTGAAAATTTTTATATAATCGTCAACAAAACCAATTGTTCCCATCCATAACGTAGTAACAATCAATAAAATAATATAAATATTGTCTAATTTTGTCAACAAAACTACGGGAATCAGTGTTGCAATAATAATGATAAGCCCACCCATTGTTGGGGTTCCAGCCTTTTCATTTTGTCCTGCCAAACCCAACTCACGAACCGTTTCGCCCACCTGCTGATTTCTCAAAAAAGCAATAATTTTTTTACCAAAAAGGGTCGAAATCAACAAAGACATAATGATGGCTAATGCAGATCGAAAAGTGATATATTGAAAAAGTCCTGCTCCTGGAATATGGAGTATTTTGTGCAAATAATTGAATAAATAGTACAACATAAGCTTATAAATTTAGAAATTCTTTAACTATTTTCAGATCATCAAAATCGTATTTGACACCTTGAATTTCTTGATAATTTTCGTGTCCTTTGCCAGCAATCAAGATAATATCGTTTGGTTTTGCCAATTGGCAGGCTGTTTTTATAGCTTGCTTTCTGTCTAAAATCGAAAGGGTTTTTTTAAAATGCTGTGGCTCTACACCCATTTCCATTTGTTGCAAAATCGTTTGTGGATTTTCGCTCCGTGGATTATCAGCAGTAAAAATGACATTGTCGCTCCAAATGGCAGCAATATTTGCCATAATAGGTCGTTTGCTTGTATCTCTATCACCTCCGCAACCCACAATTGTGATGAGTTTTTCATTTTTGGTTCGAATGTCATTAATGGTTTTCAAAACATTTTCGAGTGCGTCTGGCGTATGCGCATAATCTACAATTGCTGTTATTTTTTGGTCAGAAATCACATATTGAAATCTGCCCGAAACACTTTCTAAAGCAGATAAAAGCCTCAGAACTTCAAGACTTTCTAGACCCAACTCGACAGCAACGCCATAGATAGCCAAAAGATTATAGGCGTTGAAAGTGCCAATCAATTTTGTCCAAACTTCGTTTTCATTGATTTTGAGTAGCAAACCAGAAAATTGATTTTCGAGAATTTGTGCTTTATAATTGGCATACGTTTTTAGGGCATACGTCAGTTTGTGAGCAGAAGTGTTTTGCAACATTACTTGACCATTTTTGTCATCAATATTGGTCAATGCAAATGCAGATTTTGGCAAATTATCAAAAAAAGATTTTTTTACATCTCTATATTCAGCAAAATTGGGATGATAATCAAGGTGGTCATGTGTCAAATTTGTAAAAACACCTCCGGCAAACTGCAAAGCTTCTGTTCGAGATTGATGGATTCCGTGCGAACTAACTTCCATAAAACAGTATTGGCAGCCGGCATTTACCATCATATTCAAATAGTAATTTATGGCCAATGAATCTGGGGTTGTATGTGTTGCTTTGAATTCTAAATCATCAACCAAAACTGTAACCGTAGAAAGCAAGCCTACTTTGAAACCTGCTTTTTTAAATAGTTGATACAACAATGACGCTACGGTTGTTTTGCCATTTGTGCCGGTGATACCCACTAATTGTAAATGGTGAGATGGATTTTCAAAAAAATTAGCCGCCAAAAGTGCAAGTGCTTTGTTGGTATCTTTGGTTTGAATATAGGTAATTCCGGGGTGGCAAATATCTGGAAAATCATTACAAACAATTGCAATTGCACCCAATTGAATCGCTTTTTCAATATAATTATGCCCGTCTGATTGCAAACCACGAATAGCTACAAAAACACTTTCGGGTTTAGTGAGCCGCGAGTCAAACTCGATTGCACTGATGCCTATATCAGTTGATCCTTTGACGGCTTCTATGGCCACTTTATATAAAATGTCTTTTAGAAAAATCATGATAATTCTAATATTATGGTGGCGTTTTTGTCTAATCTTTGACCGCCTTCAACCGATTGTTTTTTTACTTTTCCAACGCCAATTGCTTTCACTTTGAGCCCCAAATTTTCTAAAAGTGCAACTGCATCCATACCAGACATCCCTTTTACGTTTGGCACTAATCCTTTTATGATATGACTTTTTGAATAACAATCTGCAAAATCAACATCTTGATTTTTGTTAGCTCGTTTTATGTTTTTGATTTCGTTTGTTGACGGAGAATCGGTAAATATTTTTTGGGCAATTCTTTTAAAAACTGGCCCTGCGACATCTGCTCCATAATAATTATTTTGTGTTGTTCGAGGTTTATGAACTACTACGATACAAGAATATTTTGGTTTGTCTGTAGGGAAATAACCTACAAAAGAGGAGGCATAATACTGATTTGCACCATTGTTTTTGGCATAATCTACTTGTGCAGTACCTGTTTTTCCTGCCATCGAAAAATCTTTAGAAAAAAGAGCTTTAGCGGTTCCTTTTTTTACAACATTTGAAAGTACGGCTTGAACTTTCAAAATGGTTTCGGAAGAGCAAATTTTTGGATTGATCACAATTTTGTCAAATTTTTTGATGGTTTTGTTCCACTCTTTGATTTCTTTTACAAAAATTGGTTTGATCATTTCACCATGATTTGCAATTGCATTATAGAGGGTCAAGGTTTGCAGTGGTGTGACTGAAACACCGTAGCCAAAAGCCATCCACGGGAGCGAAATGGCAGACCACGATTTGTCTGACGGTTGTGGAATTACGGGTTTCCCTTCGCCATCAAACGGAAGTCCTAAAGGTTTGTTCAAGCCATAACTATTGATTCTATTGACAAATTTTTCTGGGTTTTTGATATAATGATCATAAACTGCCTGAACCATCACAGTATTTGAAGAAACTTCAAAGCCTCGCGCTAAAGAAATTTTTCCATAACCTCCTTTATGCGAATCTTCGACGGTTTTTCCTTTGTATAAAATTTTACCGCCTTTGCTGTCAAAAACGGCACTTGTGTCTATCAATTTGTCGTCCAAAAGCGCAATCAAATCAAGCAGTTTGAAAGTTGAGCCTGGTTCATGAGATTCGCCAACGGCATAATTTAGTTTTTCATAATACATGCCATCGTTTCCTTTGCCAAGGTTTGAAATGGCTTTGATTTCGCCTGTTTTGGTTTCCATCACAACCACACAACCATGATCAGCCTCGTATATTTCTAATTGTTTGAGCAAAGCGTGATGTGCAATATCTTGAATAAAAACGTCTATTGTAGAAACCACATCATAGCCATCTTGAGGTTCTACTTCGTTGTTGTCTCGCAAAGGTTTCCATTGATCTTTGGCGATTTTTTGTTTCAACACATTGCCATCTTTTCCGTTCAAATATTTGCTAAATGCGCCTTCTATGCCTGCCGTTCTTTGATTGCCATTTTCATCAATTCGTTCATAACCAATTGTTCTTTCGGCAATTTTTCCAATAGGGTGTTCCCGAACTGTTTGTTGGTCAATGATAATGCCTCCTCGATATGTGCCTAATTTAAAAAGCGGAAAACTTTTAATCCTTACATATTGTGTATAACTCAAATCACGAGCAAGCAAATAATAGCGATTTTTGTTTACACGAGCTCTAGTCAATTCTGTTTGAAAATAAGCACTTGGTTTTCCAAACATAATTGCCAACGAATCTGAAAGAGCACTTATATTCGTTTTGAAATTAATCGCATTTGGGGCTAGTGCATCAAATCTAATTTTATAATTTGGTATAGAAGTAGCAAGCAAACTGCCGTCTGCAGAATACAAATTTCCTTTATTAGCCGGGATAACAAAGTTTTTTACGGTGCGTTCTTTGGCTAGTTTTTTATAATATTCTCCTTCAACCCATTGGATATGAGTAAGTTTAAACACAACCGCACACGCCATCATCACGATGGCAAATGCTACTATGTAAATTCTGAAAGAGATATTTTTGGTGTCTATTGCCATAATTTTTTTAAGAAACTTGTTTCTTTTTCTTTTAAAACCTTAATTTTAAGGGGTGGAACGGCGGATGGAATAATGTTTTTTGACAACATTTTTTCGGCTACAGTTGATTCCATTTTTAATTTCATCAATTCTGATCGACGATCCACAAATTCTGAACGCAATTCTTTGACTTGGTTGGTTAGGGCTGAAATTTTGAAAATTTTTTGTTCATATTTGTTGGTATTTCCAATCATCAAAATGGCCAATATGACGATGAATACAATAAACCGCCAGTTTTTGTTGGCGTCTTCATTGATCAAAAATCTGGCTTTCAGAATATTGTATATACTGCTTTTCATTGGTTGATTATTTTTTTTCGGCAATGCGCAGTTTGGCAGATCTTGACCTGCTGTTGGCATGTATTTCGGCTGATGTTGGCACAATTAGTTTTTCGATGGTTTTGAAAGGAACGCTAAAATTTCCGAAGAAATCTTTTTCGGGTTCGCCTTCAAATTGTCCGTTTTTCATAAATCGTTTTACCAATCTATCTTCGAGCGAGTGATATGAAATGATGCTTAATCTGCCGTTTGGGTTTAATATTTCTAAGGCCTGCAATAAAAATTCTTTGAGCACTTCAATTTCTTGGTTGACTTCGATTCTAATGGCTTGATAAATGATTGCTAGCACTTTATGGCTTTTGTTTACGGGCAAAAAGCGACTCAAAATCAATTTAAGTTGTGCGGTATTGGTGATCAAATTTTGGGTTCTTGCATCAATTATCGTTTGGGCTATTTGGGCAGCATTATTAAGTTCTCCATAATCCAAAAAAATTCGTTTTAGATTTTCGTGGTCATATTGATTGACGATAATGTAGGCGTTGAGTTCGTTTTTTTGATTCATTCTCATGTCTAATTCTGCATCAAAACGGGTAGAAAAACCGCGTTCTGCAACATCAAATTGGTGTGAGGATACGCCCAAATCTGCCAAAATACCATCAACAGATTTGATGTTATGAAAGCGAAGAAAGCGTTTTATGAATCTAAAATTTTCGTTAATAAGCACAAAGCGATCGTCTGCAATAGTGTTGGCGATGGCATCTTGATCTTGATCGAAGGCAAAGAGTTTACCATTTGTTCCCAAATGTTTTAAAATTTCGCGCGAGTGACCGCCGCCGCCAAAGGTAACGTCAACATAAACTCCGTTTGGATTGATATTCAAGCCATTTACAGATTGCACGAGTAAAACTGGGTTATGATATTCCATCTTCGTTTTGAATTAGATTCCCCATCACTTCTTCGGCCAAATCGCCAAAATCTGTATCGCCTGCTGCGATTGCATTTTCATATAAATCTTTGTCCCAAATTTCTACAATGTTTACTTTTGAAGTAAAAACAACATCTTTTGTGATTTGACTGAAAGCGAGCAAATCTTTTGGAACGAGTATTCTGCCCAAATCGTCTATGTCGATGGTTTTTACGCCTGCCATAAATTTTCTGATAAAATCGTTATTTTTTTTGGAAAAACGATTGAGTTTATTGATTTTTTGCATCATCAAATTCCATTCGGTCATAGGCCAAAGTTCAAGACAAGTATCAAATACAGAGCGCTTTAGCACAAACCCTTCTTGTAGGGTTGTGTTGAGTTGCTTTTTGAGAGGCGAGGGCAAGAGAAGTCTTCCTTTTGCATCTACTTTGCATTCATAGGATCCGATTATGGTGTTGAGCATTTGGTGTTTGGTATGAATAATAGCAAAAATATAAAAATATTTACCACATTATACCACAATATACCACTTTGTTGATAAGTTTTAGTTATTTTGAAAGTTTAGAAATATTTATTGTGTTTTTTGGGTTGTGTTTTGAAAAACCAATGAAATTAGAATTGTTAATAAGCCAATTTTCGAGTGGAGTAATTGTTGATAAGTTGGATTTGATAGTAATAGATATTAGTCAAAAACGGCAGAATGATTTTGACAAGAAGTTTAGAAAACCATAAAAGTGATATAATAGCCCTGATGTAGCGGCATCCTTTTTGGATTTTCTTTTTCAGAAAATCCAAAAAGATATAGCGTACAGCAGGACTAATGGTTTTATAAACGTGGAGATGTGCTTCCAAAAAAAAAGACAAACTTGAAGGTTTGTCTTTAAATTTTTATAAGGAATTGTAATAACTCAATATTCGTTTCAGATTTTCGTCGGAATTATAATTGAGATCATTTTGCTTGACGAAGGTTTTTATTTCGTCTTTCTTATCGTTTAAAAAGGAAAGAATTGTTCTTTTACTTGGCTTTATTGCCATATAATCAGAATTAATTTTTAAATAATACAAAGGATATTGCACGTAGGCGTCTTCGGAAATTTTTTCTTGTGTGAGAGGATTTAGGGTGCCATATTGTACTTGAAGGGTAATTTGTTTGAAAAGGGATGCTTTTGATCCTATACATATTTCTTGCACCAAACCATTTAATAGGTCATTATTGATGATAGTGTATGTTTTATTTGCGTGTTCTATGGTTTTAAACTGCTCTAAATCATATTGAAAAACAGAATCTTTATCAATAAATGATTCTAATTTTTGGGTTTTAAGGTTATAATTAAGGTTAAATAATTGAAATTTTTGATCTTTAGAGGAGGTTACTTTGAAGATTCCGTTCCAATTTTTGAATAAATATTGGGTTCCATATATGGTATTATCTAATGATTTTCCAGGTATCCAGATTCCAGAATTACTGCTGATTGATTTGATTGATTCTAGGGCATATTTGACTTCTAGCGGTGCACTGCTTTGTGAAAAGGCAACTAAAGAAAAAAAGAAGGAGTATAAAACTGTGATAAAATTTCTCATAACGTATATATTTATGAAGCAAATATAACAAAAAAAGACAAACTGTATGTTAGTTTGTCTTTTTTTTGAGTGATATTGCAAAAATTTATTCGGCCGCTTCAGCTGTTTCCTCTGAGGAAGTATCTGCTGAATCGTCTGCTTTTTTGGTTTTGCTACCACGACGGCTTTTGGCTTTTTTGACATCTTTTTTGCCACCGTTGTAGAGTTCGTTGAAGTCAACCAACTCGATCATTGCCATATCAGCGTTGTCACCTAGACGGTTTCCAACTTTTATGATACGGGTATATCCACCTGGTCTGTCGCCAACTTTTGCGGCTACGTCTCTAAAAAGATCTGTAACGGCATACTTGCTACGAAGGTTTGCAAATACAATACGACGGTTGTGTGTTGTATCGTCTTTTGATTTTGTGATTAGCGGCTCAACAAATTGTTTGAGTGCTTTTGCTTTTGCGACTGTGGTATTGATGCGTTTGTGCTCGATAAGTGAGCAAGCCATGTTGGCTAACATCGATTTTCTGTGACCAGTTTGTCTGCTAAGGTGATTGAATTTTTTTCCGTGTCTCATGGTATGTTCGATATAACCCTGCCTTTAGCAGGATTAGATTATTCTTTATCTAATTTGTATTTGGCTAGATCCATTCCGAAGTGTAAATTTTTAATAGCTACGAGTTCGTCGAGTTCTGTTAAAGATTTTTTACCGAAGTTTCGGAATTTCATAAGGTCATTTTTGTTGAAAGAAACTAAATCTCCGAGTGTATCTACTTCTGCTGCTTTGAGACAGTTGAGGGCTCTAACAGATAAGTCCATATCGACTAATCTGGTTTTGAGCAATTGTCTCATGTGTAGTGACTCTTCGTCATAGGTTTCTGTTTGGGCTATTTCATCTGCTTCTAGGGTTATTCTTTCGTCAGAAAAGAGCATAAAGTGATGAATTAAAACTTTGGCGGCTTCGGTGAGAGCATCTTTTGGATTGATAGATCCATCAGTTTTTATTTCGAAAACCAATTTTTCATAATCTGTTTTTTGTTCTACACGAAAGTTTTCGATGGTGTATTTTACATTTTTTACGGGTGTAAAAATAGAGTCTGTAAAAATAGTTCCAATGGCAAAATTTTGTTTTTTGTTGTCTTCAGCTGGTACATAACCTCTTCCTTTTTCGATGGTTAGTTCGAAATTGAGATTTACTTTGCTATCTAAATTACAGATTACAAGTTCTGGGTTGAGGACTTGAAAACCTGAAATAAATTTTTGAAAATCGCCTGCAGTTAATTTGTCTTTTCCTGAAACAGAAATAGATACGGCTTCATTATCAACGTCATCGATTTGACGTTTGAAGCGAACTTGTTTGAGGTTTAGAATAATTTCTGTTACGTCTTCGACAACACCTGAGATAGTAGAAAATTCATGATCTACACCTTCAATTCTAACAGATGTTATTGCGTATCCTTCTAAAGCGGACAGCAAAACTCTTCTAAGTGCGTTACCAACAGTCAATCCGTAACCTGGTTCTAAAGGTCTAAATTCAAATTTGCCTTCAAAATCGGTTGAATCGATCATGATAACTTTATCGGGTTTCTGAAAATTAAATATTGCCATAATTTCGACTAAGTCAATTATTATTTGTTGTACAATTCGACGATAAGTTGTTCTTTAATGTTTTCTGGTATCTGCAATCTAGCTGGTACTGTTACAAAAGTTCCAGAAAGTGTTGCGTTGTTCCAGGTGATCCACTCATATACACGAGAGGAGCTTGCGAGGGATTGACCAATGGCTTCTAAAGATTTAGATTTTTCGCGAACACCTACTACGTCACCTGGTTTGAGGTGGTATGAAGGGATGTTTACTACTTCGCCATTTACGGTAATGTGCCTGTGCGAAACGATTTGACGTGCGCCGCGTCTAGATGGGGCAATTCCCATTCTAAAAACAACGTTATCTAATCTGGCTTCGCATAATTGCAACAGGATTTCACCAGTAACGCCTTTAGAGGCTGCTGCTTTTTCAAATAGGTTTCTGAATTGTTTTTCTAATATTCCATAAGAATATTTAGCTTTTTGCTTTTCCATTAATTGGACAGCATATTCAGATTTTTTTCCTCTTTTTTTAGCCATCCCGTGTTGTCCGGGTGGATAATTTCTTTTTTCGAAGGCTTTATCTTCTCCGAAGATTGCTTCGCCGAATTTACGGGCGATTTTGGTTTTTGGACCAGTATATCTTGCCATTTTAAAAAATTTAAGGTAGTGATTATGAATTCAGGTCTTATCCTCCGATAATCATGATCTACCTAGGGTTATACTATAAAAATTTAGACTCTTCTTCTTTTTGGAGGCCTACATCCATTGTGTGGCATTGGAGTTACATCGATAATCTCAGTAACTTCGATACCTGCATTATGTAGCGAACGAATGGCAGACTCGCGTCCGTTTCCTGGTCCTTTTACATATACTTTTACTTTTTTAAGTCCTGTTTCCAACGCGACTTTACTACAATCTTCGGCTGCCATTTGGGCTGCATAAGGAGTGTTCTTTTTAGAACCTCTGAAACCCATTTTTCCGGCCGATGACCATGATATTACTTCGCCTTTTTTGTTGGTCAAAGAAATAATAATGTTGTTGAAAGTGGCACTGATATGTGCTTCACCGGTTGATTCAACAATAACTTTACGTTTTTTTGTACTTGCCTTAGCCATACTACTTATTATTTAGTTGCTTTTTTCTTGTTGGCAACAGTTTTTCTCTTACCTTTTCTTGTTCTCGAATTGTTTTTAGTTCTTTGTCCGCGCAATGGCAAACCAGATCTATGTCTAATTCCTCGATAACAACCAATGTCCATAAGACGTTTGATGTTTAACGAAATCTCTGAGCGCAATTCTCCTTCAATCTTGAAAGATGATACGGCTTCACGAATTGCTCCGATCTCGTCGTCATTCCAATCTTGAACTTTCTTGTCTTCACTAACTTGTGCTTTAGCTAAAATATCAATAGCTCTGCTTCTTCCTAATCCGAAGATGTAGGTAAGTGCAATTACACCTCTCTTGTTTTTTGGGATATCTACCCCTGCTATTCTTGCCATAACTATCCTTGTCTTTGTTTAAATCTAGGATTCTTTTTGTTTATTACATATAATCTGCCTTTTCTCCGTACAATCTTGCACTCGGCACTTCTTTTTTTAACTGATGCTCTAACTTTCATTTTTAATTGCTTTATGCTTTAAGTTTTTGCTTTTGGCGACAAACAATGTTGTTTATTGCTTTTTGCATTTACGTATTGCCTATTTAATATCTATAAGTAATTCTCGCTTTTGACAGATCGTATGGGCTCATTTCAAGTTTCACTTTATCACCGGGTAATAATTTGATATAATGCATCCGCATTTTTCCAGAAATGTGTGCAATCACAATGTGACCATTTTCTAATTCCACACGAAACATAGCATTCGATAATGCTTCGATGATAGAGCCGTCTTGTTCTATTGCTGATTGTTTTGCCATAAGATTAAGCTACTGCTTTTCTATTTTTTCCTGTTTTCATCAAACCATCATAATGTTGATTTAATAAATAAGAATTGATTTGTTGTATTGTATCTATTGCTACCCCTACCATAATAATTAATGATGTACCTCCAAAAAACATTGCCCAAGATTGTTGTACGCCAAGTAGGTTTACAACGATTGCTGGAAATATTGCAATAAGAACAAGGAATAACGACCCAGGAAAAGTAATCAAAGACATAATTTTGTCTAAATAATCTGCTGTTTCATTTCCAGGAAGTATTCCAGGAATGAAGCCACCGCTTCTTTTTAAATCATCAGACATTTTGTTTGTAGGAACAGTAATTGCGGTATAAAAATATGTAAAAATTACAATTAATAAACCAAAAACAAGGTTGTACCAAAAACCAAAGATGTCAGAGAAAGCACCTGCAACAGATTGAGATATATCAGACTTAGATAATCCTGCTACTGCGGCCGGGATAAACATAATGGCTTGCGCAAATATAATCGGCATTACACCTGATGCGTTTAATTTCAATGGAATCCATTGTCTGTTTTCAGCCAACATATCTTGCTCCAAATCACCAGAAGATGTTCTTCGTGCATACTGAACTGGTATTCTACGAACGGCCATAACAAGTAATACACAAGCAATAATAACTAACAACCAAATAATAATTTCGATTACCAATAACATTGGCCCACCATTATTATTTGTAACTCTTGCAACAAATTCTTGAATAAATGCCTGAGGAAATCTAGCCAATATCCCTACCATAATTAATAAAGAAATACCGTTTCCAATGCCTTTGTCGGTGATTTTTTCACCTAACCACATTGCAAAAATAGTACCTGTTACTAGAATAACAACTGAGGAAAATAAAAATTCAAAAGAATTAAATCCTAATAGAAACGCATTACTAGGCAAAGTTGTATATAGATTGTAAATATATCCAGGCCCTTGTACTAAAGTAATAGCTATTGTCAGCCAACGGGTTATTTGGTTGATTTTTTTTCTACCGCTTTCACCGTCACTTTGTAATTTTTGCAGGTATGGAACTGCTATTCCCATTAATTGCACCACAATAGATGCAGAAATATATGGCATAATTCCTAACGCAAAGATAGAAGCTTTTGAGAATGCGCCACCTGTAAACATATCCAAAATCGAGCCAATTCCTTCTTTGGTTTGTCCAGCCAAAGAGTTTAGTTGTGTGGCATCAATTCCTGGAAGCGTTACGTTTGCACCAAAACGATAGACCAATAGAATTCCTAATGTGATTAAGATTCTATTTTTGAGTTCTTCGATTTTCCAAACACTGGCTATTGATTCTATAAATTTCTTCATTTTACAAAGCTATTATAAAGTTACTGCTTCACCTCCAGCGGCTTCGATAGCTGCTTTTGCGGTTGCGGTAAATTTGTGAGCGGTTACAGTTAATTTTGCGGTTAATTTTCCGCGACCTAATATTTTAACGGTTTCGTTTTTTGTAGCCAGTCTATTTGCTACATAATCGATCATCGAAATATCATTTGAGATCGTGCCTGCATCAACCATAGATTGTAGGGTATCAAGATTTACGCCTTGATATTCTTTACGATTGATATTGGTGAAACCAAATTTAGGCACACGTCTTTGAAGTGGCATTTGTCCTCCTTCAAAACCAATTTTTTTGGAGTAGCCTGAACGTGATTTTGCTCCTTTGTGTCCTCTTGCGGCTGTTCCACCTTTTCCAGAACCTTCTCCTCTACCCAATCGTTTGTTTTGATTATGAGTAGAGCCTTCGGCAGGTTTTAAGTTACTTAAATTCATAACGTGTGTGTTATTTAGTTTCGACAGAAACTAAGTGTTTAACTTTGTTTATCATTCCAAGGATTGCAGGGTTTGAATCATGCTCTACAACTTGTCCCATTTTGCGAAGACCTAATGCTTCCAAACCTCTTTTTTGGGTAAGTGGGCAATTGATTTTACTTCGAACTTGTTTTACTAATAATTTAGCCATAATTTCCTTGATTTATCCTTTAAAAACTTTCTCTAAAGATACACCTCTTTGTTTTGCAACAGTAAGTGCGCTTCTCATTTGAAGCAAAGCATCAAAAGTTGCTTTTACTACGTTGTGTGGGTTTGATGAGCCTTGTGATTTTGACAATACGTCATGAATTCCAACTGATTCAAGTACAGAACGAACTGCACCACCAGCAATAACTCCAGTACCATGCGAGGCAGGAATCAAAAATACACGAGCTCCACCAAATTTACCTTTTTGTTCATGCGGTACTGATTGACCATTCAGAGGAATTCTAACCAAATTTTTCTTGGCGTCTTCAACTGCTTTCGCAATTGCTTCAGAAACGTCTTTTGATTTTCCTAATCCGTGACCTACCACACCGTTTTCGTCACCTACAACAACAATTGCAGAAAAGCCAAATGCTCTACCACCTTTTGTTACTTTGGTTACACGATTTACACTTACCAATCGATCTTTCAATTCAAGACCACTTGGTTTTACTAACTCTACATTCTTGTATTTATTAGACATAATAATTAGAATTTTAGTCCGGCTGCTCTCGCGCCATCTGCTAATGATTGAATACGACCGTGATACAAATAACCACCTCTGTCGAAGGTTACTGCATCGAAACCGGCTTTTAATGCTTTTTCGGCAACGAGTTTTCCAACTGCATTGGCTACTTCAACATTAGTACCTTTACCTACTTCTTTTTCTCGTGAAGACGCTGCTACCAAAGTTTTACCGTTTACATCGTCGATGAGTTGGGCATAAATTTCTTTGTTGCTTCTGAATACAGAAAGTCTTGGTTTTGTGGCAGAACCACTTACAATTTTTCTAATTCTGAATTTGATACGTTGTCTTCTATCAGATTTTGTTAATGACATATTGTTATTTTTTAAGCTGATTTACCTGCTTTTCTTCTTAATACTTCGCCTACAAATTTAACACCTTTTCCTTTGTATGGTTCTGGTTTGCGGAATCCTCTGATTTTTGCAGCTACCTGACCTAAAAGTTGTTTGTCAAATGATGTAAGTTTTACGATTGGGTTCTTTCCTTTTTCTGAAATTGTTTCAACAACTACTTCTGGAGCAACTTCTAAAACAATATTGTGAGAAAATCCGAGTGCTAAATCCAATTTTTGACCTTGATTTGAAGCTCTATAACCAACTCCAACCAATTCTAAAGATTTTGTAAATCCTTCGTTTACTCCAATAATCATATTATTGATTAGGGAACGATACAAACCGTGTTTTGCTCTTTGGTCTTTGTGATCTGATGATCTATCAACCTGAACTTGACCGTCTTCAACTGTTACAGTTACATCTGAGTATTCCTGTGTGAGTTGACCATTTTTTCCTTTTACAGTAATGATTCCATCTGCAACCTGAACGGTTACTCCTGCGGGAATGATTACGGGATTTTTACCTATTCTTGACATCTTATCGTCTTTTTATTAGTATACGTAACAAATTACTTCGCCACCAACATTTAATTGTTTTGCTTGTTTTCCAGTCATCAAACCTTTTGAAGTTGAAACAATTGCAATACCTAATCCATTTAGGATACGGGGAATGTTAGCGGAACCGGCATACTTTCGCAAACCTGGTTTACTAATTCTTTGAATATCTTTGATTACAGACTCTTTGGTATCTTTGTCATACTTTAGAGCAATTTTGATAGTGCCTTGAACAGCATTATCTTCAAATTTGTAGCTCAAGATATAACCTTGATCAAATAAGATCTTGGTGATTTCTTTTTTTAGATTAGAGGCAGGAATTTGAACAACTTTGTGGTTTGCGGCCACTGCGTTTCTAACTCTTGTCAAATAATCCGCGATTGGATCTGTGTACATATTGATTAAATTGCGATTTTGGTTTTCGATAAAACGATTTCATCGAACCTAAAACCAGTTAAATAATTATTTGTCATTAGTTGTTATCTTATAAATTTTTTGTAATTAATACTAAAAATTTAAAACAAATAACATTTAATGTTTTACCAAGAAGCTTTTTTGATTCCAGGAATCAAACCTTGATTGGCCATTTCTCTAAAAGTTACTCTTGACAGACCAAATTGTCTCATATAACCTCTTGGTCTTCCGGTTAGTTTGCAACGATTGTGCAAACGTACAGGAGAAGCATTTTTTGGTAATTTTTGCAAACCTACGAAATCTCCAGCTTTTAACAAAGCTTTTCTTTTTTCGGCAAATTTTGCTACCGTTTTTTCTCTTTTAACCTCGCGGGCTTTCATTGATTCTTTAGCCATGTCTTAATTCTTTTTAAAGGGTAGTCCTAATTCAGCCAATAATGACTTTGCTTCTTTGTCTGTTTTTGCATTGGTAACAAACGAAATATCCATTCCTGAAATTTTATTGATTTTGTCAATATCAATTTCCGGAAAAATAATTTGCTCCAAAACACCAAGGTTGTAGTTGCCTCTTCCGTCAAAACCTGTGGCTTTGATACCGCTAAAATCTCTTACTCGTGGAAGTGATGAAGTGATGAATCTATCTAAAAATTCATACATTTTTTCGCCACGGAGTGTAACTTTTGCGCCAATTGGCATTCCTTTTCTCAATTTGAACGACGCAACGTCCTTCTTTGAAATTGTAGAAACTGCTTTTTGTCCTGTGATTTTGGTCAATTCATCAACTGCATAGTCGATCAATTTTTTGTCAGATACTGCTGCACCAACTCCTTTACTCAAAACGATTTTTTGCAATTTTGGTACTTGCATTACGTTTTTGTAACCGAATTCTTCTTTAAGAGCAGAGATTACTCTGTTCTTATATTCATCTTTAAGTCTAGGTATATAAGCCATTTCTATAATACTTGATTAGATTTTTTTGAAAATCTCACTTTTTTATCTCCTTCAATTCTAATTCCAACTCTTGTAGTTTCCTTTGTTTTAGGGTCTATCAAAGATATGTTAGAAATTTGAATTGGAGCTTCTTTCTTAACGATTCCGCCTTGTGGGCTTTTTGCGCTTGGTTTGGTATGTTTAGAAACCATATTTACGGCTTCAACAATTGCCTTGTTTTTTTCACGATCTACTTTTAGAACTTTACCTTCTGATCCTTTATGGTCACCGGCAATTACTCTAACAATATCTCCTGTTCTAATTTTTAGCTTTATCATCTTTTTGTAAATAATTAAAGCACTTCTGGTGCTAATGATACAATTTTCATGAATTGTTTTTCACGAAGTTCTCTTGCTACTGGACCAAAAACACGTGTTCCTCTCATTTCTCCAGCGGCATTTAACAATACGCAAGCGTTATCGTCAAATCTGATGTAAGAACCGTCGGCTCTACGTACTTCTTTTTTGGTTCTAACTACAACTGCAGTTGATACAGCACCTTTTTTAACGCTTCCGTTTGGTGAGGTGTCTTTGATTGAAACTACAATTTTGTCGCCTACAGAGGCATACCTTCTTTTGGTACCTCCTAAAACACGGATAGTTAAAACTTCTTTAGCTCCTGTGTTATCTGCTACTCTTAGTCTTGATTCTTGTTGTACCATAATTATTTAGCTCTTTCAATGATTTCAACTAACCTCCAACATTTGGTTTTACTCAACGGACGAGTTTCGCTAATGCGAACGGTGTCACCAATGTTACAGTCGTTTGTTTCGTCGTGTGCGTGATACTTTTTAGTTTTCAACACGAACTTACCATATAGGGGGTGTTTTACACGTCGCACTTCAGCAACAACAATAGATTTGTCCATTTTGTCTGAAGTTACTGTCCCTATTCTTTCTTTTCTTAAATTTCTTTTTTCTTCCATTTTTCAGCAGAATACAATTATTGTTGCGCTCTTTTGGTTAACTCTGTAGCTAATCTTGCAACTGTTCTTCTTACACTTCTAATTTGAAGTGGGTTTGCAATTGGCGAAACAGCGTGAGCCATTTTTAGGTCGGCATGTGATTTTTTTGTCATGCTTAATGCTTCTTGCAACGCTGCTGCAGAAAGATTATTTATTTCTGATTGTTTCATAATAATTTTTTTATGTAATTTGCTTTGCTTTTGAAATAATCATTGTGACTATATCTTAGTTAAGCATTTTACTTTTAACTATGCTTCAAAATCTCTGGCTACGACAAATTTTGTTTTTACGGGTAGCTTTTGTGCGGCTAATCTTAATGCTTCTTTGGCAACAGATATTGGCACTCCACCTACTTCAAACATAATTCTTCCGGGTTTTACAACAGCAGCCCAATATTCTACGGCTCCTTTTCCTTTTCCCATACGTACCTCAAGAGGTTTTTTGGTGATTGGTTTGTCTGGAAATATTTTGATCCACAATTGGCCTTCTCTTTTCATAAAACGAGTAGCAGCGATACGCGCAGCTTCGATTTGTCGTGAGGTCAAGAACATGCCGTCTTCGTGAACAGATTTGATTCCAAACATTCCATTTGAAAGTTCGTGCCCACGCTGTGAGTTACCTTTCATTTTACCTTTTTGTACCTTTCGGTATTTTGTTCTTTTAGGCTGTAACATTTGTTTTTAGTTTAAAAATTTACTTTCTTTTTCGAGCGTCTGGTTTGGCACCTTTGTTAAAGTTGGATTTGCCTCGTGGAGCATCTCCGCCTTTGCCACCGCCGGTATTGGCTTGTTTTTTGTCCATACCTAATAGTGGTGAAAGATCTCTTTTTCCATAAACTTCGCCTTTCATGATCCATACTTTGATTCCCATTCTACCATAAGTAGTGTGGGCTTCGGCAAGTGCATAATCGATGTCGGCTCTGAAAGTTGATAGAGGAATTCTTCCTTCTTTGAAACCTTCTGAACGTGCCATTTCTGCGCCATTCAAACGTCCAGAGATCAAAACTTTGATGCCTTCTGCGTTCATACGCATGGTAGCAGCAATAGCCATTTTGATTGCTCGTCTGTAAGAAATACGGCTTTCGATTTGACGGCAGATACTTGTAGCAACTAAATAAGCATCAAGTTCAGGTCTTTTAATTTCAAAGATGTTGATTTGAACCTCTTTGTCAGTAACTTTCTTAAGTTCTTCTTTCAACTTGTCTACCTCTTGTCCGCCTTTTCCGATGATGATTCCGGGTCTTGCAGTAGTGATAGTAACGGTTACAAGTTTCAAAGTTCTTTCAATAATTACTTTTGATACACTAGCTTTTGATAAACGGGCGTGGATATACTTTCTGATTTTATAATCTTCGGCAATTTTATCGCCATAATCATTTCCACCGTACCAGTTTGAATCCCATCCTCTGATGATACCAAGTCTATTTCCAATTGGATTTGTCTTTTGTCCCATGCTGCTTATGAATTGCTTTGTGTGTTATCTACTTGTCCTAATACGATGGTTACGTGGTTAGAACGCTTTCTAATTCTGTGTGCTCTTCCTTGTGGTGCTGGTCGAAGTCTTTTTAACATCATACCACCATCTACACGGATTTCTTTTATAAATAAGCCTGCTTCTTCCATATTAGCATCAGGGTTTTTTTGTGTCCAGTTGTTGATTACTGACAAAACCAATTTTTCTAATTTTCTTGAAGCTTCTTTTGAACTAAATCTTAAAATATTTAGTGCTCTCTCTACCTTCTGACCTCTAACTAAATCTGCTACTAAGCGCATTTTTCTAGGCGAAGTAGGGCAGTTATTTAACTTTGCGAAGGCGAGAGACTTATTGGCCTCTTTTCTTGCGTCTGCTGTTTCTCTTTTACGAACTCCCATTGCTTCTTATTTTTTACCTTTATTTTTAGCTCCAGCGTGACCTCTAAAAGATCTTGTTGGCGAAAATTCTCCTAATTTGTGTCCTACCATGTTTTCTGTTACGTAAACCGGTACAAACTGACGACCGTTATGAACTGCGATTGTCTGTCCAACAAAGTCTGGTGTAATCATTGAAGCTCTAGACCATGTCTTTACAACTCCTTTGTTTCCTGATGCGATGTTTTCTTGAACTTTCTTGTCTAACTTATAATGAACAAAAGGTCCTTTTTTTAATGAACGTGCCATA
>JANNBA010000193.1:0-10949 GCA_031384845.1 Bacteroidota bacterium | reverse complement strand
CCAACTTTAGTTTTCAAAGGCTGAAAACGGTTCCGTTCAACCGGAGTTTCATTGTTGGCTTTTCAAGCCCAACGAAACTCCGGTTGAACGGAACCGTTTTCAGCCTTTCAAAACTAAAGTTGGGTAATAAAATGTTGCACCACAAAACCAAAAAAAAATTTGTTTCATTTGTAGTTTCTACCCAAACTGTTTTCAGCCCACGCAAATTGGTAAGATCCTTTCAGGATGACAAACGGTGTGGGGGCGCAACTTTGTAGCGCAAACAATTATCAATTTACAATTACCCATAAACACGAATCTCCGCAGTTTGTCATGCTGAAAGCATCTCAATGCAAAGTCTGAAATTAGAAAGTTGGGTGATAAAATATAGCATAACAAAACCAAAAATATTTTGTTTCATTTGTAGTTGCTACCCAAACTGTTTTAAACTACGCAAATTGGTAAGATCCTTTCAGGATGACAAACGGTGTGGGGGCGCAACTTGGGAGAATATTACAAAATATAAATTACACACTTTTTTTGCTCTGTCTCTTTGTTGGTGGTGTTGGTTATTCAAAATAAAAATGTTTTTTGAAAACGAATCTTTTTGCTAAAGAAAAACGTCTGTCGGAGGCTTGCGTGAGGGCAAAGGCGGAGCTCTTTTGGGGCTGGCGTTTTTCAGCCAGACCCAAAAAGCGGGAGCCGGAGACCGACCCTTGGGGCACGCCCAAATAGAAATTATATTTTTTTCATTTGATCTTTCATCATTTTGATTTGATCTTTTAGCAATCCTTGTTTGTCGAGTTTTTTGGCTTCGTTGAGCAAGTTGGTGGCTTCAAGTTTTCGGCGGCGTGTCATGGCTACTCCGGCTAGATTTAGCTTGGCGATAGCGACATCTGTATCCATCGAGAGCCCAAACTCTAATGCTTTTTTGAAATGTTTTTCGGCCTGTATGATGTTGGTTTGGGATAGCATCAAACCGTGCAAATATTGAAAATAGCCTTGTTGTTTGCGCACCAATGCGGTTTCGGGCGATTTGATATATGACAACCACTTTTTGGCTCCTACAAAATCTTGTTTGCGAAGTTTTAAAAATGCCAGGAGTATAAATTCGTTTTTGTAATATAATAGTATAAAAATAGCGGACAGCAAAAGCAAGAAAATGCCATTGCCTATTTCGCCTTCAAAAAATTGAAAAAAAGCCCAAACGATAATTAATGCAGCAATAATAAGTTTGATAAATCTGTGAAACATAGTATAAATGGTGTTAAAAATGCAAATATACTAAAATCTAATGAAAATAATTATAAAACCACTTGCAATAAATAAAACTCTTTGTATATTTGCACTCGGTTTTAAAACAGAACCTAAAATATAAGCAACCATAAGAATTAAAGATAAAAACAATGAGCAAAAGAACGTTTCAACCATCGAAAAGAAAAAGAAGAAATAAACACGGATTCATGGACAGAATGGCTTCTGCAAACGGAAGAAGAGTCCTTGCACGCAGACGTGCCAAAGGAAGACACAAATTGACCGTATCTTGTGAACCAAGACACAAAAAATAATGTTTAAATCCACATATATCAAGGCGTTACTATTTTTAGTACCGCCTTTTTTTTTATAAAATAAACAAAAAATGCCAAAAAACAACGCCATAAAATCAGTTTTAATCATTGGATCAGGTCCAATAGTAATTGGTCAAGCCTGCGAATTTGATTATGCCGGCTCACAAGCTGCCCGTTCTATTCGGGAAGAAGGTATAGAGGTGATACTCATCAACTCTAATCCTGCCACTATCATGACAGATCCATCGATGGCAGATCATGTATATTTGCTTCCGCTAACTACAAAGTCGATTATTCAAATTTTGAAGGAGCATCCTCAAATTGATGCGGTATTGCCAACTATGGGTGGGCAAACGGCACTCAATCTTTGTCTTGAGGCCGACGAAAAAGGAATTTGGCAAGACTTTGATGTCAAATTAATTGGTGTCGATATTAATGCTATCAATGTTACCGAAGATCGAGAGCAATTTAAACAATTATTAGAAAAAATTGGGGTTCCCACTGCTCCTGCCAAAACCGCTACTTCTTTCTTGAAAGGGAAAGAAATTGCGCAAGAATTTGGTTTTCCGCTGGTTATTAGACCCTCTTTTACGCTTGGTGGCACAGGCGCAGCGATTGTTTATAAAAAAGAAGATTTTGATGATTTGCTTACGCGTGGGCTCGAGGCATCTCCGATTCACGAAGTATTGATAGACAAAGCTTTGATGGGTTGGAAAGAATATGAATTGGAACTTTTGCGCGACAAAAATGACAATGTTGTGATCATTTGTTCTATCGAAAATATGGATCCAATGGGCATACATACCGGAGATTCTATCACCGTAGCACCCGCAATGACCCTCTCTGACACCACATTTCAAAAAATGCGAGATATGGCCATACTGATGATGCGCTCTATCGGAAATTTTGCCGGAGGATGCAACGTACAATTTGCGGTTTCGCCAGACGAAAAAGAAGATATAGTAGCCATCGAAATCAATCCACGGGTATCTAGGTCATCAGCATTGGCATCAAAAGCAACGGGATATCCGATTGCAAAAATAGCCGCAAAATTGGCTTTGGGATACCACCTTGACGAACTTCAAAATCAGATTACAAAATCAACATCAGCCCTTTTTGAGCCCACATTGGATTATGTGATTGTAAAAATTCCACGTTGGAACTTTGACAAATTTGAAGGTGCCGATAGAACCCTCGGGCTACAAATGAAATCTGTTGGCGAGGTGATGGGCATAGGACGCTCCTTCCAGGAAGCACTTCATAAAGCAACACAATCTCTCGAAATAAAACGAAACGGACTTGGTGCAGACGGAAAAGGCTATAAAAATTATGAACAAATTATCGACAAACTAACCCACGCTAGTTGGGATCGCGTATTTGTAATCTATGATGCAATAGCCATGGGAATACCATTGACTCGAATTCACGACATTACCAAAATTGATATGTGGTTTCTCAAACAATACGAAGAACTATACCATATCGAAAAAGAAATATCTAAATTCAAAATAGACAATCTGCCCAAAGAGTTGCTGCTTGAAGCCAAACAAAAAGGATATGGAGACAGACAAATTGCCCACATGCTCGGCTGTTTGGAAAGTCAAGTATATAAACTTCGCGATGCCATGAATATCAAAAGGGTTTATAAACTTGTTGACACCTGTGCCGCCGAATTTACTGCCAAAACTCCTTATTATTACTCTACATTTGAAGCCGAAATTCAAAAAGCAGACGGCACAAGATATGTGCAAAACGAAAGCATAGTAACCGATAAAAAGAAAGTCGTGGTGCTTGGATCTGGACCAAACCGCATTGGACAAGGCATAGAATTTGACTACTCCTGCGTACACGGGGTTTTGGCCGCCAAAGAATGTGGCTACGAAACCATCATGATCAATTGCAATCCAGAAACCGTCTCAACAGATTTTGACACGGCAGACAAACTCTATTTTGAACCCGTTTTTTGGGAGCATATCTATGACATCATCCAACACGAAAAACCAGAAGGCGTCATCGTGCAATTGGGCGGGCAAACCGCACTGAAACTCGCCGAAAAACTATCAAAATATGGCATAAAAATTCTTGGAACCTCCTTTGACGCACTAGATCTAGCCGAAGACAGAGGCAGGTTTTCTGAACTTTTGACACAACTTCAAATACCATTTCCTCAATTTGGAATCGCAGAAAATGCAGATCAAGCCAGCGCATTAGCAGACGTTTTAGACTTTCCATTACTGGTGCGTCCATCCTATGTACTGGGCGGACAAGGCATGAAAATTGTCATCAACAAACAAGAACTCGAAGAGCACGTTATCGATTTGTTAAAAAACATTCCCGGCAACAAGCTCTTACTCGACCACTATCTCGATGGCGCTATCGAGGCCGAAGCCGACGCCATTTGTGACGGCGAAAACGTTTATATCATTGGCATCATGGAGCATATAGAACCCTGTGGCATCCACTCGGGCGACTCAAATGCAACCCTACCCCCGTTTAATCTCGGCGAATTTGTGATGCAACAAATCAAAGACCACACCAAAAAAATTGCCCTTGCACTGCAAACCGTTGGCCTTATCAACATTCAATTTGCCATCAAAGACGACACCGTATTTATCATCGAAGCCAATCCACGTGCCTCCAGAACAGTGCCATTTATCGCAAAAGCATACCGCGAACCCTATGTCAACTATGCCACAAAAGTCATGCTCAGACACAATAAAGTAACCGATTTTGACTTCAATCCACAACTAAAAGGATATGCCATCAAGCAGCCCGTATTTTCGTTCTCAAAGTTTCACAATGTCAACAAAGCATTAGGCCCCGAAATGAAATCAACCGGCGAAAGCATCCTCTTTATCGACAACCTCAAAGACGACCAATTTTATGAACTCTATAGCCGACGCAAAATGTATTTGAGCAAATAAACCAAATATTAATGCCGTTTTTTTGGCGCACAGCTCCCCTATTCCGTACAACAGCTGTCCCGCTGCACGCTATATCTTTTTGGATTTTCTGAAAAAGAAAATCCAAAAAGGATGCCGCTGCATCGGGGCGATTATAGACTTTTAAGCCTTTCAAAACCATTTTCGAAAATGAAACTCAAACCCAAAATATTTTCGTTTCATTCCATTTTCAATTGATACAAAATGGCATTATTATTCCGGTTTTGGAAACGTAACTCTAAAATCAAATACCTTTTCAGAAACCCCAAATTTTTCAAGATAATCCAAATTTTCAACCGCCTCCTGTATCGTTGGAAATTGACCAGCACCAGTCCACCACATAGCGGTATAAACTTTACCAAAACGATGAAACCAATCTTTCCTGCGTCTTAAAAAATCAGAATGAAATGATTTGTACATGAAATTTTCAAGATCTTCAATACTTTCCCAAACGGAGATATTTACAATAACCTGCTCATCATCAAAAATTTTCATATTTGTAGCGTTATCACTATCATCTTTCAGCCGCCAAACAAAGCCCTTGCTGCTTTCGGCAATGGCATTTACAGTGTCAATATTGTCAACAAACTCTTTCATAATAGGATCATTGATATTGACACCCTTCATTCGCGCAATATTGATTTCTGCAATATGATATGCTTTCATAGTATAATTATTTATTCCAGTTTTTTTATTAGTTTCTGCTTTTGACCATCCAAATATACCATTAGATACTACACTTGCATCTTGAAAGCAATCGTTTTGACCCTCTTTGTCATTTGTCCTTCGATAATTTCGGTTAGAATCATTTCTTTTGCGATAGGATTTTCAAAAACTTCTTCAATATTTCGAATCCTGCCAAACGGAATACCCCTTTTGAGCAGGTCATTTTCGAGTTGGAGAAACGCAATTTTTTCGATTTTTGATTGAATTACCAATTCTAGCTGTTTCCTATTTGTGATTCGTAATTGATTGTTTTTAAATAAATAAACCTCGAAAATATCCAAATAATCCATCAAACAATCAAACTGCTTGTTGGTACCTATAGCCAAAACAATTGATTTGTTGTCTTTTGTAATAAATATTTCGCCATAAGGAGCAATGTTTGGATGCAAACTTCCCTGTCTTTTTGCAACCTGATTTTCCATCAAAAAGTTGGTGGCCTGATTGGCAAGACAAGCGATAGCACTTTCATAAAGTGAAACCGATACTTGCTTGGCTTTTTGATCAAACATTTGCTCATAAAGCGCAATCAAAATCGCCTCTTTTAATTGATGAGCCGCAAAAAGATCTATTATTGCAATAGGAAATTTGGTGGGGTCGCCCAATGTTGCGCCATTCATATCCATAAATCCGGCTTCGGCTTGAAGCACAAGATCATAAGCTACACGGGGGTTATTGTTTTCAAAACCGCTTATACTAGCAAAAATTATTTTTGGATTTAACAGTTTTGTACTTTCAAAGTCAAGGTTGAATTTGAGATAATCATCTTGCTTGAAATTCATAATAACGATATCACAGTTTGCAATAAACTCCTTTAGTTTTTGCAAATCATCGTCGTTACAAAAATCTAACATGATGCTTTTTTTGCCATAATTTACTGCAGCATAATAGGCAGAAATTGAGTTTTCTTGGCTTTCTGTGTCCAATTTCCATTGTCTTGTTACATCGCCGTTTGTAACTTTGTTCTCAATTTTGATAACATTGCAGCCCAACTCTGAAAAAAAAGTTCCTACAGAGGGCCCAGCCAACACACTCGCCAATTCAAGAATTTTGAGTTTCGAAATTTCCATATTCTAACTTTATGATCGTATCTCTTTTAAAATTTTATTTATTTTTTGATTACAATTTTTTCACAAAAGCTACCCATTTCCGAAGAACCTTTGAGATAATATACACCATTTGTCAAAAAGCTCAAGTCCAAAACATTTGATTTAGCGTTATTTAACTCAAGAACCAATCTTCCAATATGATCAAAAATAACAACTTGATTGGGCAATTGCTGCGTTGAAACCAATTCAATTTTTCCAGAACTTGGGTTTGGAAAAAATCTTAAATCTGTTTTAAAATTTTCAAAATTTGCTACAGACAGGTAATTGAAATTTTCAGTTTTAGTATCGGTAATCGCAAAATAATCACAAACAACATCCGAAGTTGATACCACAGCATTCACATTTAGGGTATAATTTCCGTTGGTAGGAAGCGGAATTTGAAAATTATGATCAAAAAATAATACTGGCAAAGTAAAATTAAACCAATAGCAAACATCCAAATTGATCACTTGGTTTGTAATCGTATAGCTGTGGCTCAAATATCCAGATCCATTGCCAGACATTGCCTTTAGATTTACATCAATTCCTGCTGATGTTGGAATTACATTCAATTGTGTAATCAATACATTTTGACTTTGTACTGAAGAAACGGAAACAAAAATTATTAATAGAAGTATTGCTTTTTTCATAAAAATAGTATTTAAAATTTTGAAAATGAAAACCTTAACAAAATTAAACTATTTTTTATTGCGAATCCTAAATAATTTCAATTAATTGACATTTCAAAAACTATCCAAAAACGGTCAAAACCTCGTCTTTGATTTTTGCCAAAGCAGCGTTTGTTGGAGCTTCTTTGTCAAACAAGTTAGTCAGTAACAACTCTCTCAAATCCTGTGCATTATTCACATTAACATGAGCATTAGCGTTTCTAATCATCGCAATAGTAGCGTTTTTTGCCGTTTGAATAATCGTCCAGCAAGTCGCTGACATATATATTTGCTGGGTCAAATTATGCTCAAACTCTTGCTCGATATGCAATATCAAAGCGTGATGATACTCGGTTTTGTCGTCAGTGATTGGGCTTACACGAATCAAAATTTTAGTAAGTGCGATCCGCTCCAAAAAAAGGGTCATTCGCTCATAAGCCTGCAATCGTAGTGGTAATGCCTCTTTTTGAAGCTCCTTGTGCAACAACCAATTCCGGGTGTTTTGTTGGTCTTTAAAATACGATTGAAAAAATCCATAAGCCACAGCCGCAGTGATCATTGACGGAATTGTATAGGCAAGAATTTCGAGAATTTTGTTTTCCATAAGGGTTTTAAATTTTTACAAAAATAAAATTTTAGTTGATAAAACCCTACAAATTAAATTGTATTTCTGCTTTGAAAATGTATTTTTGTAAAAAAAAGCAATACTGCCATTCTTTATACACCCATGCAAGAACACATTTCCCAACTCAACGCAGCTCAACAAGAACCTGTACTTCAAAAAGACGGCCCAATGATTATTATTGCAGGCGCAGGATCCGGAAAAACAAGGGTGCTCACCGTAAGAATCGCCTATCTGATGAGTTTGGGAGTAGATGCCTTTAGTATTTTAGCGCTCACATTTACAAACAAAGCAGCCCGCGAAATGAAAAATCGCATCGCCGAAATTGTAGGTACAAACGAGGCCAAAAACCTTTGGATGGGTACGTTTCACTCGGTTTTTGCCCGCATTCTTCGATCAGAATCAGACAAATTGGGTTATCCTTCAAATTTTACAATCTATGACAGTCAAGATTCTGTTCGGCTTATTTCGGCCATTATCAAAGAAATGCAATTAGACAAAGATATCTACAAACCAAAACAAATTTTGGGTCGCATTTCGTCCTACAAAAACAGTTTGATCACCGTCAAAGCCTACTTTAACAACCCCGAATTGCAAGAGGCCGATGCCATGAGCAAAAAACCCCGTTTGGGCGAAATTTATCAAAACTATGTCGAACGCTGCTTTAAGGCAGGCGCTATGGATTTTGACGATTTGCTGCTCAAAACCAATGAACTGCTAACCAGGTTTCCAGATGTTTTGGCCAAATATCAAAACCGTTTCAGATATATTTTGGTCGATGAGTACCAAGATACCAACCACTCACAATATTTAATTGTGAGAGCTTTATCAGATAAATTTCAAAATATCTGTGTCGTTGGCGACGATGCCCAAAGTATTTATGCCTTTCGAGGTGCCAATATCAACAATATTCTCAATTTTCAAAAAGATTATGAAGGCGTAAAAATGTACCGCCTCGAACAAAATTATCGCTCTACAAAAAATATCGTCGAAGCCGCAAACTCGATTATCGACAAAAACAAAACCAAATTAGACAAAATCGTTTGGACCGCCAACGATGAAGGTGCCAAAATCAAAGTGCACCGAAGCCTCACCGATGGCGAAGAAGGCCGATTTGTGGTTAGCACGATTTGGGAACAAAAAATGCAACACCAAATGCTAAATGGTCAATTTGCCATTTTATACCGCACCAACGCACAATCCAGATCCATGGAAGATGCCCTGCGCAAACGCGATATTCCGTATAGAATCTATGGCGGACTCTCGTTTTATCAACGCAAAGAAATCAAAGATGTACTTTGCTATCTAAGATTGGTAATCAACCCAAAAGACGAAGAAGCCCTTATGCGCATAATCAACTATCCCGCTCGAGGCATAGGCGATACCACTATAGAAAAGCTCACCGTAGCGGCAAATCATTACAAAAGATCCGTGTTTGAAGTGATGCAAAACATCGACAAAATAGATTTGAAACTCAACAGCGGCACCAAACAAAAATTACAAGATTTTGTTACCATGATTCAGAGTTTTCAAGTCATCAACCAAAATCAAGATGCCTTTTTTGTAGCCGATCACGTTTCCAAAAAAACGGGTCTTGTACAAGAACTCAAAAAAGATGCCACCCCAGAAGGCATTGCACGTCTAGAAAATATTGAAGAACTGCTAAACGGAATCAAAGACTTTATCGAAGGTCAAAAAGAGGTTGACGGCAGTCGTGGCGCACTATCAGAGTTTATGGAAGACATCGCATTAGCCACCGATTTAGACAAAGATACCGGCGATGATGACCGCGTAGCCCTAATGACCATTCACCTTTCAAAAGGCCTCGAATTTCCTTATGTATTCATCGTAGGCATGGAAGAAGACCTGTTTCCAAGCGCTATGAGCATGAGCACACGAAGCGAACTCGAAGAAGAAAGACGCCTTTTTTATGTAGCACTCACCCGCGCCGAGCACGTTGCCTATCTCACTTATGCCCAATCCAGATACCGCTGGGGCAAACTCACAGACAGCGAACCATCAAGATTTATCGAAGAAATTGACCCCAAATTTCTCGAATATTTATCGGCACCCGAA
Organism: Bacteroidota bacterium; assembly: GCA_031384845.1. GTDB lineage: Bacteria > Bacteroidota > Bacteroidia > Flavobacteriales > Flavobacteriaceae > Flavobacterium. Next base: position 1,283 of record JANNBA010000193.1, on the reverse strand, counting down.
ACCAATTATCGCTACAAACCCATGATCGACAGCGACATTTTTGGCGATATCGACAAATCAAAACTGCGATTGGCAAAACCAATCAGCGGCGCACCACCAAAATATATCACAGACAACCAGCCCAAACCCGATGCCAATATTCGCCGCCTAAAACCATTAACAAACCGAAATTCAGCTGGTAATTTGTTTGATAACAATCTAACAGTCAATAACATAGTGATGCACGAACGCTTTGGGAAAGGCACCGTTCTGGGGCTCGAAGGCGCAGGAGCAGACAAAAAAGCAGAAATCAATTTTGAAACAGGCGGCATCAAAAAACTACTTTTGCGCTTTGCCAAATTAGATATTATCGCATGATTTTTTTTGGCGCACACCGCTCCTAATCATTACACCAACTGTCCCGCTGCACGCTATATATTTTTGGATTTTCTGAAAAAGAAAATCCAAAAAGGATGCCGCTGCATCGGGGCGATTTTAGACTTTCAAGGTTTTCAATAACACTATTAGTTGACAAACTTGCAATCAGTTCCGTTCAACCGGAGTTTATCACATGGACTATATTTTTTGTTGGTATTTGATGATTGCATTTCATTGTTGGCTTTTCAAGGTCGAGGAAAGGATGGCTTTTTCTTTTTTTAATCGTTAATTCTATTTTTGATATCCATTTTTTCGTGCAAAATTCTCACAACTTCCATTTCTGTATTTTCAACTCGTTTGCAAAATATTAAATGTGATTTCACTTTTGAATATCGATAATCTTTTCGGATGCTTCCAAAATCTTTAGTCGTTTCAAAGTTTTCCGAAACAAATTCTATTTCGTCCATTATCAAATTATAATATCGGTTCGCTTGTTCAACTGACCAATTTTCGGCTGTGTAAATCCAAATGTTATTCAAATCGTCTAACGCTTTTTCACTTATGATATATTCCGCCATTATTTTTGGAAATTTTCATTCAATCTTTTTAGATTTTCCGTTCGGTTAAAATTTCGAATTTTCCCGCTTTTTTCTCCAAGTTCTAATTCCGCAATTAAAGATTTAGTTTGAATTTCTTCCTGTTCAAATTGTCTCAAAGCTGTTCTAACAACTTCGCTTACAGAATTATATTTTCCGGTTGCAATTTGACTATTTATAAAACTTTCGTAATATTCTCCAATTATTATTGATGTATTTCGTGCCATTTTAGGGCGACAGAAATCCGAAAAAATAATCGTAAGTTATGTTAGAATACCATAAATTGGTATATTTGTAAAAATTATTAAAATTATGGCACGAAATACATCA
>JANNBA010000179.1:0-2135 GCA_031384845.1 Bacteroidota bacterium | reverse complement strand
AGTTATGGGCGACAATTAATTTAATTCATCTTAAGAAATACTTCAAACCGTCACATCCTCCGTCTCTCAATTCTACATGCTATTATATTATCTCAATCCAAGTCGTGAATGGCGTACTTAATTTCAGTAGTATATTTTGATTGATACGATTACCAACTTGCCAAAACAAAATAGTAACAGCACTATTTGCTTGAACCGCTACTTGTTGTTTGCTTTGCTCAATAAGTTGTGATAACTCATCGAATAAATCATTTCCTAAAATGGTTATGATGTTGGTATTATCTGCCATATAATTACTTATTCAACTGTTGTATTAAAATTTTTTTTAATGGTTTCTTTCTATAGACACGGTCAAAACGGTTGTTAAAACAAACGCTAGCATCATAGGGTTGTCATAACGGAAAATGTACAAACTACAAATATACAAAAAAAGCCATGACTGTAAACCCGGGCGTAGTGAACAAAATTAATGCTGTTTTTAATAAAAAAAAAAACCACGACAAGCGTGGTTTTTTTTTTGAACGTTATAATTTATAGCCTATTGAAATTGAAAACACACGATTGTTTAAATCTCTTTCACCTGGCGGAAGGTCTTTGGCCAAACCAGAAAGTCCAATATTATATCTCGCATCAATCATCACTTTTGGATTTATAGTATATCCTATTCCTAAATTTAAACCATAATCTATATTTTTAAAAAGACTACTTGCGTCAACCGTTATTGTTCCAGCACTTACTGTGGAAGTTACTAAAGCACCAAATTGTGGTCCAAATTGAAAATTAAAATCTTTATTGACAAAATATTTTGCCATAATTGGTAAATTGATGTAGTTTAAATTAATTTGGGCTGATTGTCCATTTTGACTTATTGAAGTCCCTTGCATTGAGTAAATAATTTCTGGTTGAAAATGAAATTTCTCTGAAGATTTTATATCTACAAATATACCTATATTGATACCTACTTTTGCCGAGGCAGAGGGATCTGAATACACGGTTGCAAAATTTAAACCGCCTTTTATTCCAAAATCATTGTTCGTTTTGGATTGGGAAAATGAAAATGTGAAAGCAAATAATGTTACGAAAATCAAAGATATATTTCTCATATTTTTAATGTTTTAAATTAATAAAGTTACAAACGTAATGAATTTTTTTATCAAGGTATTAAAAAGCGCATAAAAAAATAAATTACAAATTAATCAAAAAAAACCACGACAAGCGTGGTTTAATTTTGGTTTAATTTTGATTTTTAGAATTTATATCCTAGAGAGATTGATATTATTCTATGATTTGAATCAGTAACTCCAGCAGCTAAGTCTTTTGCTAATCCACCCATACCAAAGTTGTATCTTGCATCAATCATGATATTCTCATTTACATCATATCCTGCGCCAAGATTCAAACCGAAATCAATAGTCTTTAACGATGATTTTAAATCAACATCAACACCACCGTTAGATCCAGTTGCAGTTAGTAAAACCCCTAATTGTGGTCCTGCTTGAAGGCTAAATCCTTCTCCCACAGTTACTTTTGCCATAACAGGGATATTTAGATAATTTAAGTTAATGGAAGTATCTCCGGATTTTGCGCCTTGCATAGAGAACAATAATTCTGGCTGAATAGCGAATGAGCTGTTTATTTTAACTTCTGCAAAAGCACCAAAATTAACTCCTACTTTCGTATTAGTTTCCGCATCAGTAAAATTAGCTAAGTTTAAACCGCCTTTTAATCCAAATTTTGTGTCTTGCGCACTTGCAAAACCGAATGCGAAAATCGCAGCTACAGATAAAATTAATTTTTTCATTTTTATGTTATTTAAAGTTGAGTTACAAAATTAAAAAACATGAAGCAGCTTTATGTTGATTTGGTTTTTGACTTATGAACAAAGTTGTCAACAATTTGGATTTAGGTATAGTTCTAAACGTCTCTGTTTTTTATTTTTTGGACGAAAGCGTTTTTGAACGCTGTGTTGTGGTCGCGTTTTGAGAATGCTTTTTGGGTATTATTTGTGCAGGGTTGTGTTGCTTTCGTTTTTTTTGTTTTTTTGAAAAGAAATTGTTTCTTTCAGCGGCGTTCTTGCGTGAGGGCATAGGCGGAGCTCTTTTGGGCTGGCGTTTTTCAGCCAGCCCAAAAAGCGG
>JANNBA010000150.1:0-31421 GCA_031384845.1 Bacteroidota bacterium | reverse complement strand
CGCCTGTCGGTTCCTGATTCTAATAAATGGGTGACAAAACTGTACCTACGGCTTTGAAATATAGCTACTTTGTTTACGTTACTATAAACGATTAACAAAAAACCTCTCAAAAACCCCATAAGTCTATAATCGCCCTGATGCAGCGGCATCCTTTTTTTGGTTTTTGAAAAAAACCAAAAAAAGATATAGCGTGCAGCAGGACGGGTGGTGTATTGAATTTGGAGCTGTGCGCCAAAAAATCAAAAAAAATCAAAAAACACTACTGACAACTTGTCAGACACACGCCAATTGTACTATCTTTGTGGCTGATTAAAAAACCTATGGAAAAAATTATTGACGAGCAAAAACAAGGACAAAATTTGGTTTTGGATTTTGACCCCAACAACCAAAAAAAATTATTTATAGAGAGCTATGGCTGTGCTATGAACTTTTCGGACTCAGAGATTGTTGCCTCCATACTGGCCTCAAACGGCTACAATACCACCAATTTGCTTGAAGAAGCAGACCTTGTTTTGGTCAATACCTGTTCTATTCGTGACAAGGCCGAACAAACAATTAGAAAGCGATTGGAAAAATACAACGCCGTGAAACGCATCAATCCAAAAATGAAAGTTGGCGTTTTGGGCTGCATGGCAGAACGCCTCAAAGAACAGTTTCTTGAACAAGAAAAAATAGTAGATTTGGTTGTAGGTCCAGATGCCTACAAAGATTTGCCTCATTTGTTGTTGGAAGTAGAAGCGGGTCGTGATGCTATCAACGTTATTTTGTCGAAAGACGAAACCTATGGCGATATCTCGCCCGTGAGACTCATGAGCAACGGCATCACGGCCTTGGTATCGATCACTCGGGGTTGCGACAATATGTGCAGTTTTTGTGTAGTACCTTTCACTCGTGGGCGTGAGCGCAGTCGTGAGCCACGGAGTATCATGCACGAAATTGAAGATTTGAACCAAAAAGGATTTAAAGAAATAACACTTTTGGGTCAAAATGTTGATAGTTATTTGTGGTATGGCGGCGGATTGAAAAAAGATTTTGACAAGGCAACCCCGATGCAGCAAGCTACGGCAGTCAAATTTGACCAACTTTTGGAAATGGTAGCGGTTGGTTTTCCAAAAATGCGCATCAGATTTTCGACTTCAAACCCACAGGATATGCACGAAAGCGTGTTGCATATCATTGCAAAATATTCTAATATTTGCAAGCATATTCACCTTCCGGTGCAGTCTGGCAGTAATCGCATTTTGAAAGAAATGAACCGATTGCACACCCGAGACGAATACCTATTGTTGATTAGAAAAATACAACAAATTATTCCAAATTGTAGCATAACACAAGATATGATTGCTGGTTTTCCAACAGAAACCGAAGCCGATCACCAAGACACCCTAAGCCTGATGGAAGCCGTAAAATATAGTTTTGGATATATGTATGCCTATTCTGAACGCCCCGGAACATTGGCCGGACGCAAGATGCAAGACGATGTGCCCGAAGCAACAAAAATGCGTCGTTTGCAAGAAATTGTTGACCTTCAAAGGATTCATAGCGGCTTCAGAACGCAAGAATTTGTGGGACAAACCGTTGAAGTATTGGTTGAAAAAACCTCCAAAAAAAACCAAAATGAATGGTCTGGACGCAATTCGCAAAGTATCACCGTAGTTTTTCCAAAAGAAGCCTTTCAAATTGGAGATTTTGTGATGGTCAAAATCACAAGTTGCACTTCGGGAACATTATGTGGTATAGCCGTATAAAAAATCAACGAATTTTAATTCTATTAATGAAAATGACCTTCAAATGGAAACCATACAATCTATAAAACAACGGTTTGAAATCATCGGGAACGACCCCAAGCTAAACCGTGCTATCGAAAAAGCGATACAAGTAGCACCAACAGACATATCTGTTTTGGTAGCGGGCGAAAGCGGCGTTGGCAAAGAAAACATTCCCAGAATCATTCATGCACTTTCGCACCGAAAACACGGCAAATATATAGCCGTAAACTGTGGTGCTATACCCGAAGGAACCATAGATAGCGAGCTTTTTGGTCACGAAAAAGGAGCTTTTACGGGCGCTACCGCCACGCGTGAAGGCTATTTTGAAGTGGCAGATGGCGGCACAATTTTTCTGGACGAAGTTGGCGAGTTGCCGCTTACTACACAAGTGCGGCTGCTTCGTGTTCTAGAAAATGGCGAGTTTATCAAAGTTGGTTCTAGCCAAGTTCAAAAAACAAATGTTCGCATCGTTGCCGCCACAAACGTCAACTTGTTTGAAGCTATTGATAATTCAAAATTCAGGGAAGATTTGTATTATAGATTGAGTACCGTTGATATTACTTTGCCGCCACTGCGAGACCGAAAAGAGGATATTCATTTGCTTTTTAGAAAATTTGCGGCAGATTTTGCCCACAAATACAAAATGCCGGCTCTCAAATTGGACGAAAATGCCATTCATGTTTTGCAAAAATTTAGATGGAGCGGCAACATTCGACAACTTCGAAATGTAGCCGAACAAATATCAGTTTTAGAAACAAACCGCGATATTTCGGCAGCAATTTTAAACTCCTATTTGCCGCAAGACGGTACCAATTTGCCATCTGTCATCAAAAACAAAAAAACCGAAAACGATTTTTCGACAGAGCGAGACATTTTATACAAAGTGCTTTTTGATATGAAAAGTGACTTGCACGATTTGAAAAAATTGACTTTGGAATTGATGAAAAACGGATCGGCAAAAGCGCAAGAAATAAATTCCAATTTGATCCAAAAAATCTACGGCTCAAAAGAAACCGAAAGCGAAATATCGTTTGAAGAAGAAGCCATCCGAGGTGATTTTAGCATCCAAAACGAGAATTCGGATTTTGATCAAAATGAAGATGAATTTCTTTTTGCCGAAACTATCGAGGAAGAAGAAATTTTGAGGTTGGAAAAAAAAGAACTCGAAATGATCAAAAAATCATTAGAAAAAAACAAAGGAAAACGAAAAATTGCCGCCGATGAGTTGGGAATTTCAGAGCGAACCTTGTACCGAAAAATCAAGCAATATGATTTGTAGCGCAATCAAAAACCAGTTGTATAATATTGAATTTCAAACAATGTAAATTTGCTTTTATTAGAAAAAAAATATAGCTATATTTGTATTTTTAAATTTATGAAAAAAAACCATATTTTTGTTATTTTACTAACATCGCTTTTGTTCAACAGCTGTAATATTTATAATTTTACAGGCGCAAAAGTGGATGCCAAAACTTTTCAGGTCAATTTTTTTCAAAATAATGCTAATTTGGTAGAACCAGGAATAGACCGAAAGTTTACCCAAAAACTTCAAAATTTGATTCAAGATCAAACCAATATGAGCCTCACAAATGCTGGTGGCGAGCTTGTATTTGAGGGCGAAATTACAGATTATAGAATAGAACCAATGACCGCTACGGCAGACCAAAAAGCGGCTCAAAACCGACTTGTTATAACGGTAAATGTTAATTTTACAAACAAGAAAAAAGAAGCAGATGATTTTGAAAACAAAAAGTTTTCTTTTTTTAAAGATTATCCCGGAAACGAACAACTTGTTGGTAGCGCATTATCAGCTGCTTTGGACGAAATATTTGAAAGAATAATTCAAGATATTTTTAATGCTTCGTTAGCAAAATGGTAAAAAAATAACAAAAAATGAACACAAGCGATTTTATATATCTAATCAACAAACCCAACGCTATCAAAGAGCGACATGGCTTGATATTGGACAAAATCGTATTGGAATTTCCCTATTTTCAAAGCGCGCGAGCCTTGCAACTCAAAAATTTTTACAACCAAGAGAGCTACCAATACAATTCGGCTCTCAAACAAACTGCCGCTTATACGGCAGACAGAAGTGTTTTATTTGAATTTATCACATCAGCTCATTTTCATAGTTTGCAGCAAGCTTTTTTTGACGAAAAAGAAGCCAAAATAAACCAAATTATAGTAAATGGGCCAGAAATTATTAGAGAGGTGCAAACTCATAAAAACGTAGCTGACAAATCACTCGAACAAACAACTCTGGAGGCAAAACCAATCGAAAATCAACTTTTTGAAAGTATCAAAAAAGTCATTCCAACCACTTTAGAAGAGAAATTAGAATTAGGAAAACCGTTGCTGTTTTCAAAATCCGAAAAGCATTCTTTTCAAGAATGGTTACAATTAGCAGCATTTACTCCTATCATAAGAACTCAAACTTCCGAAAAAGAGACTGTCTTGGAAGAAATAATTACTGAAAAACAAAAAAAATTAGACCTTATCGATACTTTTATAAAAAACAATCCAAAAATCCCACCCGTCAACAAAGAAGCAACAATAGCGGTAGTTTTTGAACAAAATGCTTTGGATAACGCCACATTAATGACCGAAACTTTGGCAAAAGTGTATCTCGAACAAAAAAAATATCTCAAAGCAATTCAAGCTTATGAGATTTTAATTTTGAAATATCCAGAAAAAATTAGTTTCTTTGCAAACCGAATTTCGGATATAAAAATTTTACAACAAAATAACAATTAATTATAATCAATATGTTTTCAATTTTTTTAGTTTTAATCGCAATCGTATGTTTTTTACTAATCATCGTTATTATGGTACAAAACCCTAAAGGTGGCGGATTATCATCTTCATTGGGCGGCTCACAGCAAATGGGCGGCGTACAAAAAACAACAGACTTTTTGGACAAAAGCACCTGGACACTAGCTACAATTTTGGTGGTTTTAATCTTGTTGTCAAGTTTGAGTTTCAATAGCGGGAATTCAGATTCAAAAATTATAGATGGCAGCCAAACCGCTACTCCAGCCACGCCTGCACCTGCAACACCTGCGCCTGCAACACCTGCACCTGCAACAAAATAATATTGTACAAAAACAAAAAAATGCCAGCTTGACAATGCTGGCATTTTTTTATGAAAAAATGTCAGTTGCAACACTAGTGGCACAATTTCTGAAACCAATTTGTTAATTCAATAATAATTAAAATCATACAAAAAATGAACATCAAACCACTATCAGACCGCGTCTTGATTGAACCAATGGCGGCAGAAACACAGACGGCTTCGGGCATTTTTATACCCGATACAGCCAAAGAAAAACCCCAAAGAGGAACAGTAATTGCCGTTGGAAATGGCACCAAAGACCACAAAATGACCGTCAAAATTGGCGACACCGTATTATACGGAAAATATGCAGGTACCGATTTGAAACATGAAGGAGTCGATTATCTCATCATGCGTGAAGATGATATTTTGGCAATTGTATAAAATTTTGATTTTTAACTTCAAACAATAAAAATCTAAAATAGCAATACTATAGATTTATATTCAAATAATAAACAAACAACAAAATGGCAAAGGAAATAAAATTTGATATAGAAGCACGCGACGGCCTAAAAAGAGGCGTTGACGCATTGGCAAATGCCGTAAAAGTCACACTTGGCCCAAAAGGTCGAAATGTGATTATAGGCAAATCTTTTGGCGGACCAACAGTTACCAAAGACGGTGTTACAGTAGCCAAAGAAATAGAACTGAAAGACCCGTTAGAAAATATGGGCGCACAAATGGTCAAAGAAGTAGCTTCAAAAACCAATGATTTGGCTGGTGATGGCACCACAACGGCAACAGTTTTGGCGCAAGCCATCGTAAAAGAAGGACTCAAAAATGTGGCTGCAGGTGCAAACCCAATGGATTTGAAACGCGGTATCGACAAAGCCGTCGAAGCCATTGTGGCAGATTTGGCCAAACAAGCCCAAGTTGTAGGAAGCGATTCACTCAAAATAAAACAAATAGCTTCGATTTCTGCTAATAATGACGAAGTTATTGGCGAGTTGATTGCCAACGCTTTCGCAAAAGTAGGAAAGGAAGGCGTAATCACCGTAGAAGAGGCCAAAGGAACTGATACTTATGTAGATGTTGTTGAAGGAATGCAATTTGATAGAGGCTATTTGTCTCCTTATTTTGTTACAAATCCAGAAAAAATGGAAGTCGAATTAGAGAGTCCATATATTCTTTTGTATGACAAAAAAGTATCTTCGCTAAAAGAATTACTACCCGTTTTGGAGCCAATAGCACAATCTGGAAAACCCCTTTTGATTATTGCAGAAGATGTTGATGGCGAGGCTTTATCAACTTTAGTAGTCAACAAGCTTAGAGGCGCACTCAAAATTGCAGCCGTAAAAGCCCCAGGTTTTGGCGACCGCAGAAAAGCCATGCTCGAGGATATTGCCATCCTAACTGGCGGCACCGTAATCTCGGAGGAACGTGGTTTTACGCTAGAAAACGCCACGCTCGAACAACTTGGCACCGCCAAAAGAATTACGATAGACAAAGACAATACCACTATTGTTAGCGGTGCAGGTGATGCCGATTTGATCAAAAACAGAGTCAATCAAATCAAAGGTCAAATGGAGGCTACCACCTCTGATTATGACAAAGAAAAATTGCAAGAAAGATTGGCCAAATTAGCAGGAGGTGTTGCGGTATTGTATGTTGGTGCTGCTTCAGAAGTAGAAATGAAAGAGAAAAAAGACCGTGTTGATGATGCCCTTCATGCCACTCGTGCTGCCGTCGAAGAAGGAATTGTTGCTGGTGGAGGTGTTGCCCTTTTGAGAGCAAAAGCTGCCCTCAAAACCATCAAACCAGACAATGCAGACGAAGCCACAGGAATTCAAATTATTGCTCGTGCCGTAGAAGCACCTTTGAGAACAATTGTCGAAAATGCTGGGCTTGAAGGCTCTGTTGTTGTGGCAAAAGTTGGGGAAGGCAAAGCAGATTTTGGCTATAATGCCAAAACAGACGAGTATGTAAATATGTTAAAAGCCGGTATTATTGATCCAAAAAAAGTAACAAGAGTTGCCCTTGAAAATGCCGCATCTGTTGCCGGAATGATTCTTACAACCGAATGTGCTTTGGTAGAAATCAAAGAAGAATCTGCCCCACAAATGGGAGGCGGAGGAATGCCCGGAATGATGTAATCAAACGGTATGCTATAATCAAAAAAAGCTATCCAAAATTTATTTTTGGGTAGCTTTTTTTTTACTAAAAATGTAATTAAAATAGCCAAAAAAACGCAGGATTTTTCGTCAAAACAACGAAAAATATATTGCATAGCTTTTGTGATTTCAGCTTTTTTTAACAAAGTGCTGGTCAAAAAAACAAGTTTTTTGCTTTATTTTATAGGTGTGTTATGATGGGTTCGGAAACTAATTGAAAATTTCAAGGTGCTTCCAACAAAATACTAACCGCATTTCCGCCAAAGCCAACCGCATTGACCAATACGCTTCGAATTGGTTTGGTTTGTAATGTTGCTTTCGCAAAAGGTACGCTTATAAAAGTATTGTGCTTTATCATTAAAATGGCCATTTCGATGCTTAACATACCCGAAGCCCCAAAACTGTGACCCAATTTCCACTTGTTGGTTGTCAAAAGTGGTAAATGGCTACCAAATATTTTTTTGATAGCTTTATACTCTGACAAATCCCCCAAAACAGTACCGGGAGCGTGCATTACAATCGCATCAATTTGATTCAAATCAATGTTTTTTAAGGCCATTGTCATCGATTTTTGAAAACATATTGCCTCGGTCGATAGCGAAACAGAATGCTCCAAAACTTCGGTGGCATAACCAATACCGGCAACATAGGCCAACGCATTTTTGCATTCACCCATCTCAAGACAACAAACCGATGCCGCTTCTGCCAAAACCAAGCTATTTTGTTTTTTTTCAAAATCCAATGCTCGACAAGGAAAATTGTTGTTGTCATTAGCACCGTTTTCAGATTGGCTATAAATTTTCATAGCTTCCATTTGTGCAATTGTAAAAGCTGTCAGAGGCGCCTCACTTCCGCCAACCAAAAACTGATTAGCCATTCCAGCCTGCAACCAAGCAACCCCATTTAGCAAACCGTGCAAAGCCGTAGAGCAAGTGATAGAATGCGAAATTTCTGGACCCGAAGTCTGCAAATCGTGCGCAACCCAAGATGAAATATTGCCCAAAGTTGTGGTTGGCGAAGTCAAGGTTTGCGTTTTTCCGGAAGTCAAGAAATCTTTATAACTTGACTCAAACAGGGCAGTTGCGCCTCTTGATGAGCCAATATTGATGCCAAAAGTGCTTCCTTTTTTCCAGCCAGCTTGCGCAATGGCAAGACGGGATACAAAAATGGCGAAAAGTACAGACTTGTCAAGAAATTTGTATTTTGAATTTTCATTTTGTAAATCGAAAATTTTATTTTGGGTTTCCAAATCCAAACAAGCTACCCATTTTTTTTGATTTTCAAAGGCTTTTAAAACCAAAAAATGGTTGTTTTTCAAATAGTTATTCCAAATAGAATTTGCATTGTTTCCCAAAGCAGAAATTGATGAAATGGCAGTAATGGCAACTTTTTTTGTCAAAATAAAGGGGTTTAGCAAACAATATCTAAAGCTTTTTCTATTGTTTTGTATATTTTTTGTAATTGATTTTCGGTAATAATATAAGGAGGCAAAATATAAATAATATTCCCAACAGGGCGCAAAATTACACCATTTTTTATAAAAAAATCATACAATTTGTTGCGCAAACTTCCATAATAATCCACAGGAGTAGCTGTTTTTACTTCGAGTGCAAAAATAACACCAAATACACGTGTTGTCAAAACAGCTGAATGGTTTTTGACCCGATTTTGAAATTCAAGATGCATATTATTTATATTTGCGATATTGTTCTGTATTTCAATAGATTGCAACAATTTTAGACTAGCCAATGCGGCTGCACATCCTGTTGGATTGCCCGTAAATGTGTGCCCATGAAACAATGCTTTGTGGGTTTGATTGTCAAAAAAAGCTTCAAATATGGGCATAGAAAAAGTTGTAATCGCCATTGGAATTGTACCGCCTGTTAATGCTTTTGACAAACACATCATATCAGGTGGATTCTGTAGATAGTCGCAGGCAAAATTTTTGCCTGTTTTTCCAAAACCCGTCATCACCTCATCTGCAATTGTAAGCACCTGATTTTGATTGCATAAGTCAATTAGTTTGTCCAAGCTTTCAGCAGGATACATTTGCATTCCAGCGGCCCCTTGCACCAAAGGTTCAAAAATAAAACCTGCTACATTATGGGTAGAAATAGCTAATTTGAGTGCGTCAATACTCGATTTTTCATCTTCGATTGTGGGCAATGGAATCCGGACTACATCTATTAATGCACCTTGAAAAGCTTCTGAAAAAAGGGATATTCCGCTTGCGGCCATCGCAGCAAAAGTGTCGCCGTGAAACGCATTTTCAAAGGCGATTATTGTTGTTTTTTTTTGATTTTTATTATAAAAAAACTGAAATGCTACTTTTATAGCTACTTCAACAGCGGTAGAGCCATTGTCTGAAAAGAAGATTTTTTGTTGATTTTTTGGTAAAATTTCTATTAATTTTTCAGACAAAACCACAGCCGGTTCGTGCGTAAATCCTCCAAAAAGGACGTGCTCTAATGTGGTGAGCTGCTTATAAATGGCATCTGCTATAACCTGATTGGAATGCCCATAAGGATTTACCCACCACGAGGCAATTCCGTCTATATATTCGACCCCATCTTCGTCCCAAAGCAAAGCACCTTCGCCACGCACAATTGCAATTGCTGGCGTCGCAGTTTTGTGTTGTGTATAGGGGTGCCAAAGGTGTTTTTGATCACGATTTGATAATGTATCTTGTTTTAAATCAGTATTTTGCAATTTCAATGTTTTTAAATTAAAAATTGGAATTAACCAAGTGTGAGAGGTTTTTTTTGAAAATATTTGCGTATTTTGCAATTGTTTTTTGATCAAAAAATGGTTCTTCCTCAATACGACCAATCATTTTTAGCTTGCTTTTTTCCAGAATTATCGATTCAGAAGAAGGGTTTTTGTTGCCCGAAAAAATGATGCCTGCAATATTTATATTGCGCAATTGCAAAGCTTCAATTGTAAGTAAAGTGTGGTTGATACTTCCCAAATAATGCCGAGAAACTATAATGACTCGAAAATCATTTTGAATCAAATCAATTATCATTTCGGTGTCGTTTATTGGTACAAAAACGCCACCTGCACCCTCAATTACAAGATGATTAAAAGTTTTTGGAATTTGAATATGATTGGTTTTGATAACAATATTTTCTATTTGTGCTGCCAAATGTGGGCTCACCGCTGTTTTTAAAGCATAACTATTTGGGTGAATTTTGGTTTTTGTATTCGAAATTAGTTTTTCAACCAGCTGACTGTCAGAGTTTTCTAAATCTCCTGCCTGAATTGGTTTCCAATAATCGGCCTCAAGTGCTTCAACAACGATGGCAGCAGCAATTGATTTGCCAACGTGTGTAGAAATTCCGGTGATAAATATTTTCATTTTAAACGATCTATTTTTTACAAAAATAAGCAAGAAAAAGCTGTTTGGATGATTAAAATGAAATATTAAATATTACAAACCAAAATAAACGGCAATTAAGCCAATAAAATAGCCTTAAATGCTTAATTTTGTTTAAATTTAAATCCAATTATGGCAAACGAGCGCATTATTTTAGGAATCGATCCCGGAACTACCATTATGGGGTTTGGCATTATCAAAGTGGTTCAAAAAAAAATGGAATTCGTGCAGCTTAACGAACTGATTTTGAGCAAATATGACGATCATTATACCAAATTGAAAGTTATTTTTGAGCGTACTATTGAACTTATTGAGACGCATCATCCAGACGAAATTGCAATCGAAGCACCTTTTTTTGGCAAAAATGTGCAATCAATGCTCAAATTGGGTCGTGCCCAAGGTGTAGCAATGGCCGCAGGATTATCAAGGCAAATTCCGATTACAGAATACGAACCAAAAAAAATTAAAATGGCAATCACTGGCAATGGAAACGCCACTAAAGAGCAAGTTGCCAAGATGTTACAACAACTTTTAAACCTCAAAGAATTACCAAAAAATTTGGATAGCACCGATGGATTGGCTGCTGCTGTATGCCACTTTTTTAATTCGGGCAAAACCGTTGGCGAAAAAAATTATTCGGGGTGGGGAGCATTTGTGAAACAAAATCAAGAAAAAATTGGTTAAATTTTAATCTACATTATTCTTATGAGCGGTATTTATATTCACATCCCATTTTGCAAACAAGCCTGTCATTATTGTGATTTTCATTTTTCGACAACACTTACCAAAAAAAAGGAAATGATTTTGGCATTGTCCAAAGAACTCATTTTGCGAAAAAATGAATTTGAATTTGGCGAGATTCAAACCATTTATTTTGGCGGTGGCACGCCATCATTATTAGAAATTAGTGATATTGAGTTCCTGATTGCCACAATATATGAACATTTTACGGTAATCAAAAACCCAGAAATTACAATAGAAGCGAATCCAGACGATTTGTCTGAAAGTAAGATAATTTTGCTCTCAAAAACACGTATAAACAGGTTAAGCATTGGTATTCAATCTTTTGACAACAAAAATTTGACTTTGATGAATAGGGCACACAACACCAATGAAGCCAAAAAATGCTTGCAAATAGCGACCCAATATTTCAAAAATATATCCGTAGATTTGATTTATGGAATCCCAGGATTGAGTAACGTGATTTGGAAAAAAAATATTCAAACCGTGCTAGATTTTGGAATCAATCACTTATCGACTTATGCACTTACGGTTGAGCCAAAAACGGCTTTGTTTTTTCAAATTAAGAAAGGAACTGTCGCCAAACCAAATGATGAAGTTGCAGCCAAACAGTTTTCGATTTTGGTAGCAATGCTCGAAAAGGAAGGATTTATTCAATATGAATTATCAAATTTTGGTAAAGAAAATTTTTTTTCTAAAAATAATTCAGCCTATTGGACAGGAAAAAAATATCTAGGTATTGGCCCATCCGCTCATAGTTTTGACGGCCGTAGCCGAAGCTGGAATATTAATAATAACTTGCTATATATCAAATCTATAGAGAATGAAATTATACCGAATGATGTAGAAATTTTGACTCCTACCGATCTTTATAATGAATATGTAATGACGGGATTGCGAACTATTTGGGGTGTTTGTTTTCAGAAAATTAGTATCGAATTTGGAATTAACTTTTTGGAATACTTGCAAGCAAGAGCCCAAAAATTTGTGGACGAGGGTTTGCTCACCATCGAAAATGATGTGCTAAAAACAACTTTTAAGGGAAAATTTTTGACAGACGGCATTGCAGCTGACCTTTTTTTAGTAAATTTGAATCGCCAATTATCAAAAAATGAAATCTAAAATCAAGTATAAAAATGAGGTTTTTGAAATAGATTTGTCAAAGCCACTTGACATTTCTATTCCCCTTTCTAACACAAACAAAAATCCAACTGCTTGGTATCTTGACAAACCAACAATCGAGCCTGTTGTGCTAGGAGATTGGATAGGAAAAGTAAGCGAGGGAAAATCAGCAACTAATTTTAACAATATAAGTTTCAATCCACACGCGCACGGCACACATACCGAATGTTTGGGACATATTTCACACCAATTTTATAGCATTAATAACTGTTTGAAACAGTTTTTTTTTAAGGCAAAACTGGTCTCAATTATGCCAGAAATTTTTGGGGAAGATTGTCTAATAACTGCAAATCAATTAGAATTATTGCTCTCGACAAAAAATGTTGAATCGTTAATAATCAGAACATTACCTAATAATTCTGAAAAAAAATCACGCCAATATTCACATACAAATCCACCTTATTTGACAGAAGAAGCTGCTTTGTTATTGAAAAATCGTGGCATAAAACATTTGCTCATTGATTTGCCAAGTGTTGACAAAGAACAAGATGAAGGAAAATTGCTGGCTCATAAAGCATTTTGGAATGTAAAAAATGTTAGAAACGTCAATGATGATGCAAGATTTGACTGTACAATTACCGAAATGATTTATGTTGAAGATGCTGTAATTGATGGTTTGTATATGTTAAATTTGCAAATTGCTTCGTTTGAAAATGATGCTAGCCCAAGCAAACCAATTTTGTATTATATAGAAAATCAATAACTTATGGATCTACAACAATTATATGAATATTGTTTGTCAAAAAAGGGTGTAACAGAGCATTTTCCGTTTGACGAGGATACTTTGGTGTTTAAGGCAGGTGGCAAAATGTTTGCGTTGACTTCACTCAATGATTGGGAAAAAGGGTGTCCGAGTTTGAATTTAAAGTGCGATCCAGAAAAAGCAATATTGTTGCGCGAACAGTATGAGGCGGTTTCACCCGGCTTTCACATGAGTAAAATTCATTGGAATACAGTGGCTTTCAAGGCTGATGTATCAAACAAGATGATGCTGGAATTGATAGATCATTCTTATGATTTGATTGTAGCGTCATTGACAAAAAAACAACAGCAAATATTGTTGGGTTCAGAATAAATCAAAATATTTTTTGAAAATTGTTTTAATTTGAATTAAAAAATCAACGATGCTGATCTATTAAAACAACATTTCCATCCGGATCAGTAACCATAAAACCCGCTGGGCCACTGCTTTTTTCGTCAATTTCTGGATTGATTAGAACACCGCTATTTTTTAGTTTTTTTTGTATAAATCTCACATCGTCAAATAGTTCTATATTTTTACCCAACTCGTTCCAACCTGGATTGAAAGTCAAAATGTTGTTTTTGAACATTCCTTGAAAAAGCCCAATGAGTGCATTTTCATTTTTCATAATGAGATAATTTTGCTCCTCGCTTCCAGCAAATGCTTTGAAACCAAGTTTTTCATAAAATGATTTTGAGACTTGCAAATTCTTAACGCTTAGGCTTATTGAAAACGCTCCTAATTTCATATTTTCGGGATTTATTGTTTTAATAACCTCATGTTTTGATCCATTTTTCGGGTTTTTCATCATTTTGCTTGAAATTTTGTTTTTCAAAAAATAACCCATACAAAACGAGGCAACAAGACTTAAAATTATAATTACAGGATTTCTCATATTGTATTGGATTTGTTTTTGAAATTTTGTTCCTAATGTCAAAAGTATAAAAACAATTTTAATAAGTGTAATAAAATATATTAGAAGCAGTTTTTTTTGTTATTTTTACCAAAAAAATACGGGTGGGAAGCAAAAATAAATTAAAACGATTTTCAGAAAACGAAAGTTTTGGCAATGTTTTTCAGCCAACTCGTGAAGAAGTTGTTGCCGAAAAATTTGAATTGAAAAACAATTGGAACGAACACTTTTTCAAAAATAACAACCCAATTGTGATCGAATTGGGCTGTGGAAAAGGGGAATACACTGTTGGGTTGGCTGCAAAATTTCCGGACAAAAATTTTATTGGAATAGATATTAAAGGAGCACGGTTTTGGCGTGGGGCAAAGACTGCCGCAGAGGATGGACTTTCAAATGTGGCTTTTGTACGCACACAAATCGAACTCATAAATCACATTTTTGGACAAAATGAAGTGGCAGAAATTTGGATCACGTTTCCGGATCCACAAATAAAATATAAACGTACAAAACACAGAATGACCAATTCAGATTTTTTGAAATTGTATCAAAAAATTCTTAAACCTGACGGGTTTGTAAATCTCAAAACAGATTCAGAATTTATGCACGGCTATACACTTGGTTTGTTGCATGGCGAGGGTCACGAGGTTATTTATGCCAATCACGATATCTATAAAAACGAAGGTAGCCCAATAGAAGTTACTGATTTTCAAACGTTTTATGAAAATCAATATCTAAAAGACAACAAAGCTATTACGTTTGTAAAATTTAGAATTTCAAAAAATTTAGTTTAAAACACGCTCAACCCAAACAAATGGCGATATTATTTCCGTTTCTGATTGGCTTTATCATTGCTACACTGTCGATTCTACCGCCGGGACTTATCAATATGACCGCTGCCAAAATTGGAATTCAGGAAACAAAATCCCGTGCAATGATGTTTGCGCTTGGTGCTACTGTTATGGTTTTTTTGCAAACTTATATTGCTATTATTTTTGCAAGATTTATCGACAAAAACCCTGCTATTATTATTAGTCTTCGAGAAATAGGTTTTTTAATTTTTGTTGTCCTGACGTGTTATTTTTGGTTTAAAAAGAATACAAAGTCGGCTCAAAAAGTTGGTAAATTGCACAGCAAAAAAAGCCGATTTTTTATTGGATTATTACTCTCGGCTCTCAATTTGTTTCCTATTCCTTTTTATGTATTTGTGAGTGTTTCTTTGGCTTCGTTTGGCTATTTTTTGTTTACAAAAATGTTTGTTTTTTGGTTTGTTTTGGGTTGTGGTTTTGGTACTTTTTTTGCCTTTTATATGTATATTATTTTATTTCAAAAAATGGAAATAGAATTGGGATTTATACAGCGAAATTTGAACAAAATTCTGGCTTTTATCACAGGTTTTGTGAGTGTTTTGACGCTGATAAATATCATTAATTTTTATTCTAAATAATGGATAAAAGCGACAATTTTTTTGAACGTGTTTATACCGTAGCCCGACAAATCCCGCTCGGAAAAGTTACTACGTATGGGGCAATCGCGCGTGCTTTAGGTAGTGGGCGTTCTGCCAGAATGGTAGGTTGGGCCATGAATGCTGCCCACAATCTGCCTGATGTGCCGGCTCATCGTGTCGTAAATAGGGTTGGGCTATTAACTGGAAAACACCATTTTGAGGGTAGCAATTTGATGCAGCAACTTTTGGAAAGCGAAGGTATTGTAGTAGAGCACAATCAAATTTTAAATTTCAAAAGCATACTTTGGGAACCAGAAATTCAAGGGTGATTATAATCTATAATAAATCCAATTTGGTATCATTTTCAAAATATATGCAATAATAGCCCATCGTTTGCTAACATATAGGATTTTTTTGTGGGCAGTAATTCCCTTATAAATTTGATTTGCAGCTTTGTCTCTCGGGCAAACCCAAAACAATCCATCACCTTTGGCCATTGCTGTTTGAACCAATCCTGCTCTAATATCCGAAATATAAATTGGAAGTTTTGAGGCAACTGCCTTTTGGGTTAGCCCTTCCAAATAATTGATTTGAAAGGCTTTTGTTGCGTTATAAGATGTGGTGTTCTTGCTTCCACGCAATCCGGCTATAGAACTTATCGCTACTAAATGCCCATGTTTTTGATTTTGAAAAAATGAAAATGCCCATACAGCCACTTTTGTGAAACCTAAAACATTGGTTGATATGGTATTGATATCAATTTTGATGGCTAAATTTTCATTAATATCGCCAATTCCTGCGGTGATTATTAGCAAATCCAAACCTTCTAATTTTGAAACCATTTCAAACAGTTTTTGCTCAATTTCTGCTGCTGTAACATCAAATACAGCTGTTTCAAAAGCTTCATTATTGGTTGCTTTTAAGTCCAAAATTTCTTTTTCTCGTCTTGCCAAAAGGCCAACTTTGTAGTCGTTTTTTGACAGGATAATGGCTAAATGATGACCAATCCCTGAGGAAGCGCCAACTATTATTGCTTTTTTCATGATGACAAAATCATTTGGCCGCCATTGGCAAAAACAACACTTTGGGTTCCCAAGTGCTGAAAAGTGGGTTGAAAATCACAAATCCCATGCCTGAAAAATTTAATTTTTCGCTGTTTTTGTTGATTTTCCCCCAAAATTCGATTTCAAAATTGACTGTTGCTGAAGACTCATCAAAAATCAAATCCAAAATTTTGAAAGAATGAAGTTTGAATTTTACAAATGATTTGCGAAAAGCGGTCAGGCCATCATTAAGTTCTAGGGATTCTTTAAATTCTTTTTTAAAACGATTGCTGTCTTTGTTGAGAAAACTTTTTATCAATTTTTTGGTTATATGCTCCATCATACATCGGTGGTTTGGTCGAAAATCTTCGTATAAAAAGCAAGTTTGCAATCCTTTCATTTGAATATCATCGACTT
The DNA here is from genome assembly GCA_031384845.1 of Bacteroidota bacterium. Classification (GTDB taxonomy): domain Bacteria; phylum Bacteroidota; class Bacteroidia; order Flavobacteriales; family Flavobacteriaceae; genus Flavobacterium. The sequence goes on along the minus strand of JANNBA010000150.1, from coordinate 14,568 downwards.
CTAAATCATAGAAATCGGTTGTTAAAAACTCATATAAATCGCGGATTTCGGTTTGTTTTTCAAAAATAATATCCAAAATAATGTTGCTTTTTTTGAGTTTTTTGAAAATGTTTTTCAATTCATCACTCATGGAGTCTTCATTCAAATCTGCTGCAGGAATGATTGTTGGCGCACCAATTTTTTTATGGATTGTAATTTTTTTTGTAGTTTTGAATTGCGCTTCAAAATTGGCGATATGATCCAAAAAATGACTTTCAATTTCTGGAGGTAAGGATTTATCAGCGTTAAAATCACGAAATTTTGCGCCCAATTCAAGACCCATTTTCATTTTTCGGAATTCATTTTCTTGAGAAATATTTAGCTTTGGTAAATCTTCTTCGTTTTCATTTTTGTGATTCATGATGACAATTTTAGATATTCAAATTTTGATATTTTGGGTTTAAGCGTTTTTTGTAGGTCGATTTTGTATCGTTTTTGATGGTATTTCTACCAATTGGTATGCTATCACAAATATATGGATTTTTTTTTGTCCGACAGTTTTTTTCTTATTTTTATTAAATATATATAGGGGTTGTTTGAAATTATCCTCGATGTATTATTTGAATTTTTTTCTAATTACATATTGGTTGATGGTTTTTGGTCTTGAAAAACTTATATGGGTATAATATCCCCGACGTAGCGGTATCCTTTTTGGATTTTCTTTTTCAGAAAATCCAAAAAGATATAGCGTGTGGCGGGACAGTTGGTGTGCGAGAAGGGGTGGTGTGATCCAAAAAACAAATACAGATTTTGATCATAATTTGATAAGTTTTGAGTGATTATGGAACTTTATAGCGTAGAAAAATTTGATTGTTTTCTTTTTTTTTGACTTCAAAAAAAGTATATTTGTCAAAAAAAATATGGCTGGAAATAGTTTTGGCACTCTTTTTAGGCTTACTACATTTGGGGAGTCTCACGGTGAGGGGCTTGGTGGCGTTGTTGATGGCTGTCCGCCTGGTATCGAGTTGGATATGATGGCTATTCAGGCTGAAATGAAGCGAAGAAAACCGGGTCAATCTGCTATTGTCACGCAACGTAAAGAGGATGATGAAGTTCAGTTTTTTTCGGGTATTTTTGAAGGTAAAACTACGGGTACGCCTATTGGTTTTTTGATTCCGAATACGAACCAAAAATCTGATGATTATTCTCATATCAAAGATAATTTTAGACCAAGTCATGCGGATTATGTGTATCAAAAAAAATATGGTATTCGGGATTATCGTGGTGGTGGCAGGAGTTCTGCACGCGAAACGGCTAGTAGAGTAGTGGGTGGGGCGATTGCTAAACAGCTTTTGCCGAATATCAAAATTAATGCTTTTGTGTCTTCTGTGGGCGCTATTTTTGTCGAAAAAATGTATCAGGATTTAGATTTTTCGTTGATAGAATCTAATGCTGTGCGCTGTCCTGATCCTGAAACAGCCCAAAAAATGGAGGATTGCATCCGGGAAGTTCGCAAAAATGGCGATACGATTGGAGGCACGATTACGTGTGTGATTCAAAATGTGCCGATTGGTTTGGGCGAACCTGTTTTTGACAAATTGCATGCTGAATTGGGCAAAGCGATGCTATCTATCAATGCCGTGAAAGGATTTGAATATGGAAGCGGTTTTTGTGGTGCTAGAATGCTTGGTAGTGCTCATAACGATCTTCAAAATGCGGATGGCTCAACCAAAACCAATCTTTCTGGAGGTATTCAGGGTGGTATTAGCAACGGTATGGATATTTATTTTCGGGTTGCTTTTAAGCCGGTTGCTACTATTATGCAAAAACAACAAACACTTGATAATCAAGGAAATATTTCAGAAATGCAAGGCAAAGGTCGTCATGATCCTTGTGTTTTGCCTCGGGCTGTACCTATTGTAGAAGCTATGGCGGCACTTGTTTTGGCAGATTTTTATTTGATCAATAAAACCTATCTTTAACTTTATATTTTATTATGGAAAACCAATCTTTATCGAAACCATTTTATAACAATCTGACTTTTCAAATCTTGATAGCCATGCTTTTGGGAGGTATTTTGGGGGTTTGTGTGCATCAAAATTTGCCCGAAGCAAGTGCCAAAGAATTTAGTACGTATATCAAACTGTTGGCTACAATTTTTATCAGGCTGGTTCAAATGATTATTGCGCCATTGGTTTTTTCTACTTTGGTTGTTGGTATTGCCAAGTTGGGCGATGTGGCGGCAGTTGGTAGGATTGGTGGCAAGGCTATGATTTGGTTTTTTTCGGCTTCTTTTTTGTCTTTGCTTATTGGTATGTTTTGGGTTAATATGTTGGAGCCTGGCGTTGGTCTTCAATTATCAAATATAGATATGTCCACGGCAAGCGAAGTTGCAGAAAAGACACAGCAATTTTCGGCACAAAATTTTATAGAGCATATTATTCCAAAAAGTATTTTTGAGGCGATGTCAGGCAACGAAATTCTTCAAATTGTGGTTTTTTCGATATTTTTTGGGTTGGCGGCAGCTGCAATCGGTAGTCATGCAAAACCGGTTGTAAATGCGTTGGACAAAACATCCCATATCATTTTGAAAATGGTCAATTATGTAATGAAATTTGCACCAATTGGTGTATTTGGCGCTATTGCAGGGGTTTTTGCTATCAAGGATTTGAATGAATTGGTGTTGACCTATATCAAGTTTTTCAGTTCTTTTTTGGTTGGAATCGCATCACTTTGGTTGGTTTTATTGTTGGTTGGTTTTGTTTTTCTTGGAAAAAAATTAAAAACACTACTACAACATATCATAAGCCCGCTGATTATCGCATTTGGCACTACGAGCTCTGAAGCCGTTTTTCCAAAATTGACCGAGGAGTTAGAGCGTTTTGGCATCAAGGATAAGATCGTTTCATTTATGCTACCCCTTGGCTACTCGTTTAACCTTGATGGCAGCATGATGTATATGACTTTTGCGAGTATCTTTATTGCGCAAGCTTATGGAATCGAATTGGATTTGCCTACACAAATCACCATGCTTTTTGTGCTAATGCTTACCAGCAAAGGAATTGCAGGTGTTCCAAGAGCAAGTTTGGTGGTTGTGGCTGCTACTTGCGGGATGTTCAAAATTCCAATCGAAGGAATAGCCTTGATTTTGCCAATAGATCATTTTTGTGATATGTTTAGAAGCGCTACAAACGTATTGGGTAATGCCCTAGCAACAAGTGTAGTTTCAAAATGGGAAAATAATAAGATTGCGTGATTTGTATTAAAAAAAAGATTAATTTTGTTTAAGTTTTTGTAACAAAAGCTGTTTTGGCTTGTGTGGCAAATGCTTATTTCCTGATACTTAATTTCTAACACGCAGCTCCTTATGAAAAAAAGACTCCTTTTATTTGTTTTTTTAATTCAAAATATTGGATTAATTACCGCTCAAACAGTGGTGTATGACACAACGCATAGTAATCAAACAAGCATTGCAATTACACCAACGGCCAATGGATTTGGCTGTTCCCTTGGCGATGCTATCAAGTTGGCTGGAACAGACAGAATACTCACTTCGATCGAGGTAGATTTGCATATTACAACAGATACTTCGCCCTTTACGATGGTGATGAATGTCTATACTAATTGTCCTACAAACGGCGGTGTGAGTGATTGCGGCGCAGGTATCGGCACTTTGATGGGGAGTTATAGCAAAGATATAACACCGCCAAACATCATCAATGCCAATTTTGTATCATCATTTGATTTGACCAATTTGGATATTCCGGGTTTGGATGTATCAAACCAAGTTGATGATACTATTACTATTATGTTTAATTGCAGTAGTCCAAACGTTTTTTTGATGACCAACGAAACCCCTACTATTGGAAACATTCCGGATGGCGAGCCTTCAACGAGTTTTATTACCCGCTGCGGAAGCACGGCATCAAATAATGGCTGTAATAGATTTTCGGCGGCACCAATCATCAACAATATAGGGCTGAAAATAAATGCTTTTACGCTAAATACCCATGAATTTTTAGCTTCAAAAATTAATATTTTGCCAAATCCATCGCATGATTTTTTGACGGTTTCCAACCAAAGCAATTCAATTTTGAGTCATTTTGAGGTTTTGGATAGTCATGGCAGATCTATTTTGAACCAAAAAAACGACCATACAAATGGGGCTAAAATTGATGTTTCAAACTTTGCAAACGGTATTTATTTTTTAAAAATTATTAGCAATGAAGGCACAATTACAAAAAAAATCATAAAAAACTAAAATATAAGTGCAATGATTATATTTTTGCATACTTTTACGCATTAAAATAAAAAACAACAAACTATGAAAAAATTATTACTTTTACTTACAATGTTATTTTTGTCAAACACCAATTTTGGGCAAGTAGCATTATCAGAAAATTTTGACGGAACAACCTTCCCACCAACAGATTGGACAGTTGTAAACACACATGCTACAAACAATTGGAAAAGAACAACTGCTGCATTAACTGGATTTGGATCAGCTACCGTTGCTTGGATAGCAGCACCTCAAGACGAGACACTTATTAGCCCCGTTTTCAGTTTGGTAGGGATGAATACGGCTGCATTAAATTTTTCTGTTTCCCTTGGATATCAATACATGGTTACAAATCCTTTTGGAAATTTTACAGCAAGTATTTCAAATGATGGAGGAATTTCTTGGTCTCAACTTTGGGTTGAAGAAGATTATGGGAGCTATGAAGAGTATGTTCCATTAAACATTAACATTGATTTGGCAACCTATGTAGGACAAGCCAATTTGCAATTGAAATTTCAATATGTTGGTAATGATGCTGATACCGTAAAATTAGATGATGTAAGCGTTTCCTCTTGTGCAAATGCCGACATACCATCGATTACTACATTAACCGACAATTCTGTAACATTAACTTGGGCAGGAACTGCTTCTACTTATGATTTTGAATGGGGTCCCGCTGGATTTGTACAAGGAACAGGAACAATGTCTAGCATATCAGATATCACAACTACCGTTTCTGGTTTGACAGCAGGTACAGGTTATACCTATTTTATTAGATCGAATTGCGGTGGCGCAAGCGTAGCACCTTGGCAAGGACCTTATGTGTTTTATACAACACTTTCAACAACCACCGATGTAGATTATGCTTATGGCTTTGAATCGGGTACGTTTGAATCAGCTGGATGGACATCACCTACAGCAGCTACAGGAGCAAACTGGGGTTTATTTGGAGGAACGACTTTAGCTCAAGCGGGAACACGATTTGCCGCTTGCGGAGTTTCGGGAGTTGTATCTAATGCTTGGTTGTTTTCTCGTGGTATGAATTTAGTAGCTGGTCTTCCATATACTATTAAATATTATGTAAGAAAATACAATAGTGCAGGAACGGCATCCATAGAAAAAATGAAATTATCAATTGGAACAACTGCAACCTCAGTTGGACAAACGGTACTTGCAACAAGTGCTGCTATTACAAATACAACCTATGCCTTAAAAACATCAACCTATACCCCAACTACAAGCGGCGTATATTATTTAGGTTTTAACTATTATAGCGGAGCTCAAACAGCTGCAGCAAATGGTTATTTATTTGTTGATTCGGTAACGGTTACCACCCCACTTGCCGTGAATACGGAAAGAACAAACGTGTTTAGTATCTCACCAAATCCAGCAACTGATGTTATTTCTGTATCTAATGCAACAAATGTTTCGTTAAAAAATATTACAATTTCAGACATTAACGGTAGAGTTGTTAGAAATGTGGCTTATGAAAATGTAAGCAATGTTGACTTGAAAATTTCAGATTTAGCTGCCGGAATGTATATTATCAATATCGCTTCAGACAAAGGTATTGAAACCAAAAAATTCATGAAAAACTAAATTTTAGTTACTCTATATCAAAAACGCTTCATTTTATGGAGCGTTTTTTTTTTAGAAAACGCTTCAAAAGCAATCTATTTAGTATCTTTGTTAAAAAAACAGCATGCCACATCACAATACCAAAACTTTGCTTATCAAACCAGTAGAAACAAACTTTGAGCTGTGGTTTGAAAATGAAGCTAAGGAAATAGCAGCTTGCGTTTCAAAAAACTTAATTTTGGATTTTACAGATTTTGAATCCATAAAAAACAAAGAATTAAAAAAAGTAATGCCACTTTCAAAAATTTACAAAAAAGCCAAAAAATCCATGATTTTGATTGTCCAAAACATTGATTTTGATAGCATTCCGACCCAATTGATGGTAGTGCCAACGTTGCAGGAAGCCCACGATATGATTGAGTTTGAAGAAATAGAAAGAGATTTGGGTTTTTAAAATTAGTATCAAAAATTTATGAAATTAACCATTTTGGGCTGTTATGCCGCTACGCCCCGCACATTTACGAACCCAACATCGCAACTTCTTGAAATCAAAAACCACCATTTTTTGATAGATTGTGCTGAAGGCACGCAGGTACAATTGCGCAAAAACAAGATTAAATTTACCAAAATCAACCATATTTTTATTTCGCATTTGCATGGCGATCATTTTTTTGGATTAGTAGGTTTGGTTTCTACGTTTATGCTTCTAAATCGTGCCAACGATTTACATATTTATGGGCCAGCTGGCATCAAAGAAATTATCAAACTTCAGCTCAAATATGCAGATTCATGGCCCGCATTTGGATTGTTTTTTCATGAATTATCCTCAAAAAATAGTGAAACTGTTTTTGAAGACGACAAGGTTGTCGTGAAAACAATTCCGCTCAAACACCGAATTTATACCAACGGTTTTCATTTTGAAGAAAAAATTGGCGACAGAAAGCTCAATATTGATGCCGTTTTGAACCATGAAATTGATAGCTGTTATTATCAAAAAATAAAAAGTGGCAAAGATATTGTTTTAGACAATGGTACAACTATTGCCAACGAAACTTTGACTTTTGACCCAGAGCCTTGCAAGAGTTATGCTTTTTGTTCGGATACCGTTTTTGACCCAAGTATTGTGGCTTATATCAAAAACACAACGGTTTTGTATCATGAAAGCACTTTTTTGGAATCTGAAATAAAAAAAGCCGAAAAAACAATGCACAGCACCGCTATTCAAGCGGCAATGATTGCCAAAGAAGCCCAGGTTGGGCAACTTATATTGGGGCATTTTTCTACACGATACGAAAATATTAATTTATTTCAGCAAGAAGCCGAAACGGTTTTTGACCATGTATTGTTGGCAGACGATGGCAAATTTTTTAACTTCTAAAAAATAAATAAATATGAAGGATTTGAGCGATTATAGAAAGAATTATCAGCAAAAAGAACTTTTAGAAACCAATTTGCCCCAAAATCCGATGGGATTGTTTGAAAATTGGTTTGCCGAAAACGAACAAATTGATACAGAAAATGAAACCAATGCCATGACCATCGCAACAATAGGCTTGGATGGATATCCAAAATCACGTGTGGTGTTATTAAAAGCGATTGAACCCGATGGATTTATTTTTTATACCAATTATGACTCACAAAAAGGAAGGGCTATACTAAAAAACCCACAAGTTTGTTTGTCTTTTTTTTGGCAAAAATTAGAACGTCAAGTGATCATAAAAGGAGTAGCTACCAAAATAGATTCAAAAAAATCTGATGTTTATTTTGAATCAAGACCACGAGGAAGCCAGATTGGAGCGATTGTTTCAAACCAAAGTGAAGTAATTGAAAGCCGTGAATTTTTAGAAAAAAAACAACATACACTTGAAAATCAATCTGCAACAATCAACCTAAGACGACCCGAAAATTGGGGTGGATTTGAAGTAAATCCAATCGAAATAGAATTTTGGCAGGGTAGGTCAAACCGTTTGCACGATCGAATACGATACCAACTTGCTGCGGATCACAAGTGGGTCATAAATAGATTGTCACCATAGCAATTTATATTTTAACATTTTTTTGTTGAAAAATCCAATAAAATTGACGAAATTTATTTTTTTATTTAAAAATTTAAAAAACTTACAAAATGAAAAAAATAATACTCATCAGACACGCCAAATCAAGTTGGAATGCCCCATTGAACGACATTGATAGACCACTCACCAAAAGTGGGATATTGGCCGCCCATCAAGTAGCTACTGCGGTGGTCGATTTGATGCCAAAAGCCTATTTGGTTTGGTGTAGTATGGCAAAACGAACTACAGAAACCGCTATAATTTTTGCGCAAAACTGCTCTTTTCCTTTAGATAACATTCATATTATTCCAGAATTATATACATTTGATGTTTTCGATTTCGAAAAAATAATAAAAAACTGTGATGATCAATGCGATAATTTGGTGGTTTTTGGTCATAACCAAGCCATCACAGATTTTGTAAATAAATTTGGAAGTCAATATATTGATAATGTGCCTACAGCAGGATTTGTAGCTATTCAATTTGAAAATGACTCTTGGAAAACAATCGAAAATGGTACAACTGAAAATATAATTTTTCCAGAAAAACAATTACAATAATGGTAGAAAACAGATATATCGACAAAGAAAAAAGTTGGCTAAACTTTAATGCGAGAGTCCTACAAGAAGCGGCAGATATTAGCGTGCCATTATTGGATAGATTGCGATTTTTGGGTATTTTTTCGAATAATTTGGACGAGTTTTTCAGGGTTCGATATGCTGCAATTAGACGATTGAGCTTGTCTGGCGTATCGGGCGAAAAAGTTTTGGGGGGCATTTCTGCCGAAAAACTTTTGCAACAAATTACTAAAATAGTCATACAACAACAAGCCGAAAGCTTACAAATATTATCTATAATAGAAAAAGAACTCGAAGGCGAAAATATTTTTATGTGCAACGAAAATGAAATTTCTGCAGAGCAAGAACTTTTTATCAAAGATTACTTTATACAACAAGTAAGCCCCGCATTGGTAACTATAATATTGAATGACCTCTCAGAATTTCCAATTCTAAAAGACACTTCAGGCTATTTGGCCGTAAAAATGGTTATGAAAACCAACAAAAAAATGGGTGTTTTGCAATTGGTCAAACCAAAAGACAACATTAGATATGCGGTCATAGAAATACCAAAATCATTCAATCGTTTTGTAGTATTACCCTCACAGTCTGAAAAGCAATTTGTAATTATGCTCGATGATGTGATACGACTCAATTTGAATAATATTTTCAACATTTTTGATTATAGCAGTGTTACAGCACACATGATCAAAATTACGCGTGATGCACAGTTAGAAATTGATAGTGATTTGTCTAAAAGTATGCTCGAAAAAATATCAAACAGCGTCAAAGACCGCCGTATTGGCGAGCCAGTTCGATTTGTGTATGACAAGATGATTGGGAAAGATACCCTTCAATTTTTTCTAACAAAAATGAATATCGATGCCACAGACTGTATTATTCCTGGCGGAAGATACCACAATCGACGTGATTATATGGATTTTCCAAATCTTGGGCGCTATGACCTTTTATACCAATCAAACACCCCTTTATTAGTAAAAAACTTGAGCCTTGAAGGGAGTATTTTGACCAAAATCAGCCAGAAAGATTATTTGGTAAATGCACCCTATCAAAGTTTTTCGTATATTATCAAATTTTTGCGCGAGGCCGCATTAGACCCAAAAGTTACTACAATCAAAATAACGTTATACCGCTTGGCCAAAAATTCGCAAGTGATCAGCTCCTTGATTAATGCCGCAAAAAACGGCAAAAAAGTTACTGTTCAAATTGAATTACAAGCCAGATTTGACGAAGCAAGCAATATTTCGTATGCAGAACAAATGCAAACTGAAGGCATCGAACTTATATTTGGTATCAAAGGACTAAAAGTGCACAGCAAAATATGTGTTATTGAACGACTTGAAGACACCAAAATAAAACGATATGGCATTATTTCGACAGGCAATTTTAACGAATCTACAGGCAAAATATATACAGACATCACCCTTTTTACGGCGCATCAACAAATTTTGAAAGATTTGTCAAAAATTTTTGAATTTTTTGATATTAACTACAGATTACACCGATACAAACATTTGATCGTTTCGCCGCACCACACCCGTACAAAAATTAATAAACTCATAGACCGTGAAATTTTTAATGCAAACAATAAAGAAATTGCCTATATCAATCTAAAAATGAACAGCTTATCAGATTTTAAAATGATAGACAAACTCTATGACGCCAGTAGAGCAGGAGTCAAAATTCAATTGCAAATTCGAGGAATTTGTAGTTTGATTCCCGGCATAAAGGGCATGAGCGACAATATCGAAGCCATAAGTATTGTAGATAACTATTTGGAACACTCACGCGTGTATATTTTTGGAAACAGTAATGATCCCGATGTTTTTATATCATCAGCAGATTTGATGACCAGAAATCTCGACGGTAGAGTAGAAGTAGCCTGTCCAATATATGACCAAGAAGTCAAAAAAGAATTGATAGATAATTTTAATCTCGGCTGGAAAGGAAACGTAAAAGCTCGAATTTTGTCAGAAAAATTGGATAATAAATACCGAGTTCGGGGCGAAAATCCAATTTTTAGAGCACAATTAGAAACCTACAATTATTATAAATCAAAATTAGAAAACAGTGACGAAATGAATTTGAATATAAGAAAATGATAACCATCAAAAAATTCGCTGCAATCGATATTGGCTCAAATGCCATGCGGTTATTAGTATCTAATATTGTCGAAGAAGCCGGAAAAGAACCCCAGTTTAACAAAAGTGCTTTGGTACGAGTACCCATTCGATTAGGTCAAGACGCCTTTACGGTAGGCGAAATATCAGACCAAAATATAGATAGGATGGTAGATGCAATGCAAGCCTTCAAGCTATTGATGAAGGTACATCGTGTCGAAAAATACAAAGCTTGCGCCACATCAGCAATGCGAGAAGCCTATAACGGCAAAGAAGTTGTTGATATAATATACCAAAAGTCTGGAATCGAAATAGACATCATAGACGGAAAAACCGAAGCAGCCATCATTGCCTCTACAGATTTTAGCGATTTGCTCAGCACAGAATCCAATTATTTATATGTAGATGTAGGAGGCGGAAGCACAGAATTTTCCTTATTTTCTGACGGAAAAATGATTGTATCAAAATCTTTCAAAATAGGCACCGTTCGATTGATCAACAATATGGTCAACGAAATTGTATGGCTCGAAATCGAAAAATGGATCAAAATCCATACAGAAAGTTTAGACAATTTAGACATGATTGGCTCAGGTGGAAACATCAATAAAATCTTCAAAATGTCTGGAAAACCACAGCACAAACCACTCTCTTTTATGTACCTCAATGCACAATATGCCGCCCTCAACGCACTAACTTATGAACAACGCATCGCAGGATTAGGCCTCAATCAAGACCGCGCAGACGTGATCATTCCAGCCATACAAGTGTATATAAATGCAATGAAATGGAGTGGTGCCCAAAATATTTATGTGCCCAAAATTGGACTTTCAGACGGGATTATCAAAGCAATATATTACGAAAAATTTTAATAATCACACAACAAAAGTTGGATATCCAAACCCCAAATTTTCTTTTATATTTGGCGCACGCCTACCCTTTTACACACTACCCGTCCCGCTGCACGCTATATCTTTTTGGATTTTCCGAAAAAGAAAATCCAAAAAGGATGCCGCTACATCGGGGCGATTATAGACTTTCTAACTTTCCAAAACCACTTCTTTAAAACTTGCAATCCGTTCCGTTCAACCCACAGTATTTTATCGATATTCGATGATTGCAATTCATTGTTGGCTTTTCTGGGTCGATGAAACTCTAGCTGTTTTTCGTTGATTTTTTTTATTATACAAATTCTAATTTGGTTTTTTCAAGTTTTAGTCTTGGTCGATTTAGTTTTAAAAATGAAGATTTTATCCTTGAACTTTCCTTTTCAGGAATAGTTGTAGGAATTAAATTTTCAAGTTTGATATCCAATAAATTATGAATTACAATTAAATCTTTTAAACTAAAAGGATTTATGCCGTTTATTAATTCGGAAATATATGATTTGCTATGACCAAGAATAATTCCTAAATCTTGTTGATTCATTTCCAAATCTTTAAGTTTATTCTTAATTATGTTTTGGCGATTATTTAAAAATTCTTCTTCACGTTCAACAATAACCTCGGCTAAATCGCTTTCAGCAATTTGTTTTTCTGAAATATCTGAACGAGAACTCCAATTAGATCTTTCGTAATCTTTAATTATGGTTCGCAATTGTTTTCTGTCTGCAATAAAATCTGGATTTTCACGAGCCATCAAGCGAAGTTTATTCTCAAACGCTGAAGCTTTTTCGAGTTCTAATTCGTTTGATATGAAACCTTTTTGAATAATTTTTGTGTATGAATCAGTTTTCATAATATTGTTTTTAACTTATTAATTTTCTATTCTTGAGCCACTTTTTAATTGTATTTTTATTGTTTTTGAATGTAGTTTCGTATTCGTCGTGATTTCCACACCACAAAATTTTTGCTTCTCCATCAATTTCAAATTCAATTAATATTAATGTTCTGTGAACATTAATATTGAAAAAGTAAAAACCATCATTATGAACACAATCTGCATCTGGTCTAATTAGTTTAAGTTCAGTTTGATTTGTAAAATTATTTTCTTCGATAGTTTTTATTAAGTCGTCGATTTCGTTAACCAAGGAAACATTTCCTTTGTTTTTAGATATCAATTTCTCTAATAATCTTCTACCAACAATTTCCATAATGAAAAATTTCAAATACAAATATAATAAAGTTCTATCTAATTTAGAACTTTTATTTAAAATTTATTTTTCAACGGAATTGTGAGCGAAAGTAACAGCAAACGTTCCCACGCTTGGCGAGGTTGCGAACTTCGGAACCGATTACTTCCCATTAAGAAAAAATTTCTTGCGGAACGGAATCGTGAACTTACCACAAAATTCTCAATTGCGAGAAACGGCTGTTAGCGGTTCGGTTTTATTCGTCAATGTCTTCAAATATTAATAAACTTTCTTTTTTGTCAATTTCTATTTTCCGCCAAGTTGGAGCGTAACCTTTTCCATTCGGTTCAAAAATTTCTCTTACAAATTGCTTTTCAGTTTCGTAGTTTTTAATTTTTTTTGGTTCTTCATAATAATCTTTTCGATTGTCAAAATATATTTCAGTTTCTTTGTCAAGATTAAAATTTTTTGAATTTTTGATTTCGTTTATTATTTTAACTTTATCTTTTTCTGAAATTTTTAATGTGAAAGTGTGATAATAATCTCCAATTGACGACATTGATTTATTTTCCTTTATTTCAAAGTCATCATTTAGTTTAATATTTTGTTCGGTTAAAAATTCTGTTGCGTTGTTTTTTGTGAAAAGTTCGTCTTCAAAAATTCCCGATAAAACATATAAACCAATTAAAATGCCGACAGTAATTGAAAAATACCTACCGAATTTCGGATAACCAAGTTTTTTAGGTAGCCAAAAACTTAACCAAATTATTCCAACAACGATTGCTGAAATTATTAAAAAACCAATTAAGTAGATTTCCATTTTTCTAATTCTAAAGTTCTCTTTTCCTGTGCGTTCTGCTAAACTGACCGCTAACGTTTTGCAGATTTGCGATGGTCGGGATTTGGTTAGCCCGAAACTTTCGATTAATCACGAACTTCAAAAGTACAAAACCAACTTTAAATTAAGCCCAAAACTACTTATATCGTAAAACGACTTTTAGGAGTTCGGTAATGCTTTTAATTTATTATCTTTTAAATATTCTTTAAATTGCAAGAAAGTCATATTTTCAGTTTCTTTAGCAATCTTTTCTTTAATTTCTCTAAACACTTTTACAGTGTCAAATTTTTTCTCTTTTTTAGTTGTTGTTTTCATCTTTTATAATTTCTTTTGGTGAACGAATATCAAGTTGAATATAGCCATTTCGCAAATTTATTGAGTTATAACCTCTAATTCTAAATACATTTACGATATGCTTAAAATTCCAACTCACTAAATAATCTACCTTATTAATCGTAGCGGTTGCAATATGCCTACAATCATCTAAACTTGTTTTTCCGACTACTTTTTCTTCAATATATTTATCTGCAAGCACGTATGCTTCTTCTGTTACTTCAACATATTCTAAATTTTCTTTTGGTAAATTTAGAAAAAAATCTTTAACTCTTTTCGGTGCATTTTTCAGTTCTGTTTCTGTAAGTTCTGAAAAGACACAAACAATTTCTCCAAGTTTTAGCATTTCAAAAAGTTTTGATGTAACTTCTTCAAATTCATCATCATATATTCCTCCAAAAACGGAAGTGTCAAAATACAATCTCGGTTTCATTTTTCAAATTTAAAACTAATTTCTTAATTTCAATATTTTTTTAAATTTATTTTTAGTTTTTCTTGTTTCAGTTCCATTTCCACGATTTGCGATTTGCTGACGCCTGACGTCCCGTGGGTTGCAATATTTTCGGGATTTGGCATGCCTAAATTTCGATTATTTACAGATAACAAAGCTCAAAAAAATGTGTGCTTTCAAGTATAGAAACCCATTTGTAATTAATAATACTAAGGACAAAACACCAATTACAACGCCTCAATTACTTTACGATAACCCTTAGAATGTTGCAAACATGCCGGTTCCGTTCA
>JANNBA010000137.1:0-2926 GCA_031384845.1 Bacteroidota bacterium | reverse complement strand
CCTACAATTCCTGCTTTCATAATATAATTTTGTATATTTATTTCTTTTTTTTGATTTTAAGACTGCAAATATACAGTTATTAACAAAATAAAAAGAAGCTAAAACGTTTGATTTTTTTTGTGATACAAATAAATATTTGTGTCACACCCTATTCCTGTTGCTATAAATGACTAATTTTCAATCACTTTAAGGATTAAAAAAGTGCTGAAATGTTAAATTAATAACTATTTTATAAAAAAAAGTATAAAAGTTAATATTAACTTAAATAAATAGTATATTGCGTGCTTGTTAAACCAAAAAACAAATTATTAACCAATTTCATTAAATTATGAAAAAATTTACACTGTTTTTATTATTATTGAACGTTTCGTTTCTTTTTGCACAAAAAGATGTGAGCGGAAAAGTTACAGATGGCGCTGGCGCAGGATTGCCGGGTGTTAATGTAAAAGAAAAAGGAACATCAAACGGAACTTCATCCGATTTTGATGGTAACTACAAAATTAAAGTAAAAGATGGCGCTACTTTAGTATTTAGTTATGTAGGATTTTCGAATGTGGAAAAAAGTACCGCAAACACCTCGACTGTAGATGTAGTCCTTGCCGAAAATGGAGGGCAAAGTCTTGACGAAGTTGTAGTTGTTGGAACAAGAACACCACCACGAAGCAACACAACCTCTGCATTGCCAGTAGATGTTTTGTCAGCAAAAGATTTGACTTCTACGGGTCAAGCTACTTTTGACAAAGCATTGCAATACAGAATTCCATCGTTTAACACGGTACAAACCCCAGTAAACGATGCAACTTCATTGTTGGATCCTTATGAAATCAGAAACATGGGGCCAAGCCGCACCTTGGTTTTGATCAACGGAAAACGTAAAAACATGAGCTCATTGCTTTATGTTCAAACTTCTCCGGGACGAGGCGAAACTGGAGCAGACATTTCTGCAATTCCACAAGACGCTATCGAGCGTGTTGAGATTTTGCGTGATGGTGCTTCTGCACAATACGGATCTGATGCAATCGCTGGTGTAATGAACATCATCTTGAAAAAAAGCACCAAATCTGGATCTACAACTTTGCGTACAGGAATCACTGGAAAAGGTGATGGCGAAATGGTAGGTGTAAGTTTGAACAATGGATCTACTGTTGGTGACAAAGGATTTATCAATTATACAATTGATTTCTCAAAAGTAGCATTGGCTAATAGACCAGGTACTGTAAGTGCTGAAGGTGAGTATAATGATTTTGTAGCTACTAGTAACAGTTCAAGAGGAAACTATTTTGATACAGATCCAACTAGCTCTCACAACATTTTAAATGGGGTAGATATAGATGCGTTGGTCGGCACTGGAGCAAACCAAGCAGAGAAAGATGCTGATATTGAGGCACAAACCGCAGCACTCTTTGCAGCCTACAAAGGTACTGCTGAATATGCAGAAAAATTGGCAGCAATTAACGCTGGAAATGCAGCAGGTAGAGCAGCAATCAATTCATTCTTGGCCGAAAAGCCAGATGCAGGAAATATCAATGGTTCGCCAGCAACAGCGTCTGCAAAATTTGAAGTAAATGGAGGATTTGATTTTTCGCCAACAACTCAGTTTTATTATAATGCAGCTTATGTAAACAAAAAAGTAAATTCATTTGCAAATTATAGAACTCCATATTGGAGAACTTTACAAAGCTATTTATACGACCCAGCAGTAAGCGCAAAATATCCAAATTGGGGAACAGGTGGATCATCAGACAGAAGTTATTTAGCAAGTTTGTTCGGAAACGGATCTGCAGCTTCTTATAAAGGATATGTACCAACTTTTATTGGAGATTTGAATGATTATAACGCTACTTTTGGTTACAAATCAAAAGTGAATGACTGGAATACAGATGCGAGTATCACATTTGGTGGAAATGAGCAACTTTATACTGTTGAGAGTTCACAAAATCGCTCTGGATTAAAGGATGGTAATGGCGCAAACATTTATAGAGAGAACAGCCAAACAAGTTTCAAACCGGGTGGAACTTCATTTGATCACATAGTGGGAAATATCGATATTTCACGCATATTGAATGAAAACGTAAGTATAGCTTTTGGATCTGAGTTTAGAACAGAGAATTTTGAAGTAATTGCTGGTGATAAAGGCTCTTATGACGGAATTGGTGCTGATTCATTTGCTGGAAACAGACCAGAAAATTCTGGAAAATGGAACAGATATAACCTTGGAGGATATGTAGATGTGAATGTAACTATTGATGACTTTTCATTAAATGGAACTGTACGTGCAGAAAATTATAGCGATTTTGGAAACGCTGTTGTTGGAAAAGGAAGTGCAAGTTATACTTTTGAAAAAATGGTTACATTGAGAGCTTCCTATTCTACAGGTTTCAGAGCACCATCATTACACCAAATTTATACCCAAAAATCGCAGTATTCTTTTGTTCCAGGAAAAGGAATTCAAGTAAGCGGAATTATCAATAACGTTTCGCCACAAGCACATGCTATTGGTATTTCTCATCTTAATCCTGAAAAATCAACTAATATTACAGTAGGTCTTGGTGCAAAATTAGCTAAAAATATCAATGTTACGTTAGATTATTATGATATCAAAATGACAGACAGAATTGTTTTGGGTGACAAACAAGACATTTCTGGTTTGGGAAGTATTGCTTATTTTTCAAACTCTTTGAATACCCAAACTTCTGGAATTGATATAGTAGCCAACTGGTCAAAAATTGAACTTGGTAGTGGTAAATTAGGTTTGAATTTGTCTGGAAATGTGACATTGAAAAATGAAAAAACATCTCCTGTTGTAAACAATTCATTCAGTCCAACATTAGAGGCATTGGCGTTTACGTCAAGACCAGATATGAAATGGATTTTTGGTGGTGCTTATGCCATCGACAGCTTTGAATTATCTTTGAACAATACTTAT
>JANNBA010000127.1:0-3241 GCA_031384845.1 Bacteroidota bacterium | reverse complement strand
TCTACACCCCATTGATCATAGCTAAAAATATTCCAAATCACGCCTTGCACAAAAATTTTGTGCTCATATAAGGCAATTAATGCGCCGAGATTTTCGGGTGTCAATTTTTGAATCAAAATGGTGTTTGTGGGTTTGTTTCCTGCAAAAACCTTGAATGGCAACAAAAAATCTGCCGTTCCGTTTGCTAAATTTTGTTTGCTAAATTCGGCATTTACTTGCTCGGCAGTTTTGCCGTTTAAGAGGGCTTCTGTTTGTGCAAAAAAGTTAGACATCAGTTTGTCGTGATGGTTTTGATCGCCGTAAAGTGGTTTTACAAATCCGATAAAATCTGTTGGAATGAGTTTTGTTCCTTGGTGAATAAGCTGAAAAAAAGCGTGTTGTGAGTTGGTTCCGGGTTCGCCCCAAATAAGGGTTCCGGTTTGATAATCCACCAATTTGCCGTCGCGGCCAACGCTTTTTCCGTTGCTTTCCATGATGCCTTGTTGTAGGTATGGTGCTAGTTTTTGAAGATATTGGGTGTATGGAATGAGTGCTTCGCTCTCGGCTCCAAAAAAGTTATTGTACCAGATACTCAAAAGTGCCAATACAACAGGAATGTTTTTGTCAAAATCTTCGGTTTCAAAATGGTTGTCCATACTGTTGGCACCTTTCAAAAGTTTGTCAAAATTGTCGAATCCTACGGCAAGGCTAATGGAAAGCCCTACGGCACTCCAAAGCGAAAATCGTCCGCCTACCCAATCCCACATTGGAAAAATATTGTTTGGATCGATACCAAATTCGGTTACTTTTTGAATATTGGTTGATACGGCTACAAAATGCTGTGCTACGGCAGCTTGTGTGCCGGATTGTAAAAACCATTTTCGAATTGTTTCAGAGTTGGTAAGGGTTTCTTGGGTTGTAAATGTTTTTGAAACGATGACAAACAGCGTTGTTTCTGGGTTTAATTTTTTGAGTATTTCGTTGACATGGTCGCCATCAACGTTTGAAACAAAGTGCAGATTGAGGTGATTTTTATAATATTGTAGTGCTTCTACTACCATCGCTGGTCCCAAATCTGATCCGCCTATTCCGATATTGACAATGTCTGTAAAGTTTTTTTGTGTAAAACCTTTTCTTTCGCCATTGATAATCCGGGTCGAGAATTGATTTATTTTGTCTTTTACGTCAAATATTTGTGGTATAATGTCGTGTCCGTCAACTTCAATTTTGGCGGTTTTTGGTGCTCGAAGGGCGGTGTGCAAAACGGCTCGTTGCTCGGTTTTGTTGATGAGTTCGCCTGCAAAATATTGTTTGATGGCGGTTTTGAGGTGGGTTTGATTTGCCAATTCGAGCAGCAAATCTATGGTTTGTTGATTGATTCTGTTTTTGGAATAATCGACCAAAAAGTCGTTCCACTTGATATGAAATTTTTGGGCTCGTTGGTGGTCTTGTTCAAAGAGGTTTTTCATGTCAACGCTTTTCAGGTTTTGAAAGTGTTGTTGTAATTGTTGCCAAGCTGTTGTTTGGGTTGGATTTATGTTTGAGAGTGCCATTTGATTATTTTTGGTTGCAAATTTAATATTATAAAATATTGAATTGGTTTTTTTTTGCTTTTTTTTTGTTGTTATGGTTTATATCTATTAGAAATAGAATAGTCTGATGAAAATGAGATGCTTCGAGATTGCTTTTTGTGTTGCAGCGGCTTGCGTGAGGGCAAAGGCGGAGCTCCTTTTTTTGGGCGTTTTTCAGCCCAAAAAAAGAGCGGGAGCCGGAGACCGACCCGTAGGGGCACGCCCAAAAAAAGAGATTGATTTTTGGGGTTTTGGGAGGGCAACCGAGTGCTTGGAGAAGGATTTTTGTTGGAATAGCAAAAAAAATCAAAAAAACTATTGGTATATCAAATAAAACACTACTTTTATGCCAAATTTGAAAAATAATTGTGACTATTGGTAGCGGATTTTAGTAGCGTATGAAGTATCCTTATATTATTATAGATGATGACAAAGACAGTCTGGAGTTGCTGAAAAGCGATCTTGACCAGTTTTCTAATTATTTTTTGATAGGTACTGCAGATAATTATGACGATGCAATCAATCTGGTTTTGGAGTATAGTCCGAAAATTGTTTTTATCGAGGTGGATCCATCAAATAGCCAAAGCAATTTGAATATTGGTTTTATCAATGAGCTTTTTAGATATGTCAAGACGATGCCACGGATTGTAATTTATAGCAAATCCAAGGACAACGCTTATATGGCTATCAAAAATGAGATTTTTGATTATTTGTTGAAGCCGTCAAATATGCACGAGGTTCGTAAAACGATTCTCAAATTTGAGCGCAATGTGGTTGACAAACCATCGTCATTGTGTATCAAATCGCATGGCGACTACAGATTTATCGACAACGAAACTGTTGTGTTTATGCAGGCCGATAGCAATACTACCGATTTGACATTGAATACTGGCGAGGTTGTTACGGCATTCAAATCATTGAAACATTTTGAAAATTCGTTGCCTCCAGAGTTTGTGAGAATCCACAACAGTTTTATTGTAAACATCAATTATGTGGCGCGTATTCATCTTGGTGGCAATTTGTGCTTTTTGAAAAACAACAAAAAACAACTTCCGTTTTCTAAATCTTACAAACGCAATGTAGATATGATGATTGGTTTGATCACTACTATCGACGACGCTGATTATTAGATATCTATTACTATTTTTTTGTCCTATATATATAGGATAATATTTCAGTCCAAAAAACCTCCTGCTTTTCTTGTGCTTTATAGGCAATCTTGTGCGCAAATATTGCTGCCACAGCGGCTTTTATTAGTCTTTATGGTAGTGTCTTGCCAAAAATTTGTGCTTTTTGGGGTTTTGTTGAGGTGACATTTGGAGTGCTTTTTTGAGAATCCAGCTATTTTTGAAATTTTGAAATCACTGATTTCTCCATCTACACTCAAAACAAGGTCATTCACACCCAAACGATAGCTATCGGCATAATGCCGCTTTAATAATTATATTTTCTTAAACAGTTTGGATAGTTTTACAGTATCAAAATGAAATAATTCACGTAGATATTAACCAAACCAACAACAAACCAACTAAAATTTAAGATTATGAAAAATTTATTTACCTCAGTAGCATTAGTAGCAACAGCCCTTGTTTGCATAGCCAACATGAACACAACAGTAACCAAAAAAGCCAAATCTGAAAGACTAACAGCTTCTGTACAGACAACAAAAGGCGGAGCTTTGGTTGCAGGTT
>JANNBA010000125.1:0-7359 GCA_031384845.1 Bacteroidota bacterium | reverse complement strand
TTTTCTATTTCGGAAACTTTTCAGCAACGCAATACTAACTCATCGGTAGATGAATCTTTGCAAAGAGTAGAAGACATACAAGAACTTTGTATAAAAAATAAAAAAGAATTGGTTGTGTATATTTCTATGGGGTTTGGAAATCCTTATGGCGACCCATGGTCTTCAGAAATAGTAGCCGTTTGGACACAAAAATTAGTAGATTTGGGCATAAAAATCGTTTCCCTTTCAGATACAATTGGGAGCGCAACCCCTGAAATGATTTTAAATTTGTTTTCAACATTGATTCCGCAATATCCACAAATAGAATTTGGCGCACATTTGCATACCAAAAAACAAGAAAGCATTTCAAAAATGGAGGCAGCATATCTAGGAGGTTGCTCTAGATTTGACGGTGCAATACAGGGATTTGGTGGTTGTCCGATGGCATCAGATGAATTGACAGGAAATATGCCAACAGAAGCTATAATGGCATATTTTAAATCAAGAAAAATTAGTTTGGAATTAGATCAAGAAAAATTTAATACCACATTCAAAAATGCTAATCAAATTTTTAACGATTATCATTAAAGAAATTAGGCAATTTCATTTTCATAAATTTCACCATTATTATCAATTGAAATTATAAATTTATGATCCTTTAGGTTGTAAAACCAAAAATAAATCCATACAATAGACCACAAACCCAAAGTAAAACAGCAAACCAAGAAATTAAAAAGATGGTTGGTTTTTTTTCTTTGTTTTAACAAAATTGCAAATAGAAATTTATCATTTTGTTCAATAATTTGAAATCCTTTGTTTCGTTTTCTGTCAATAAAACCCGCTAGTTCTTGCAAACAAACGTCTTTTTCGATTTTAAATTTATTCATAATTTCTAAATTTTATTTAATGATTGCAAACAGACAAAATCACCATACAAATATTCAACAAAAAATGAAAATTTAAACGGGGAAACACCCCTATATTATCAAGGAAAAAACCTATTTTTTATCTCATACAATTAAAAAATAGAAAATAAATGTTAAATTAGCGAAAAATATATAAAATGAAAAAGACAATAATTATTTGTATCGGAATATTTGGAATATTGGTTGTTTCATCGAGTTTTGTAAATCCTCCAAAAAGGTACCGTGATTTGAACAAAAATGGCAAAATGGACGACTATGAAAATCCAAGTTTGACAATTGAAAAACGAATAGACAACCTCATATCGTTGATGAATATCGAAGAAAAAGCAGGTATGATGTTTATAAATGGCACGTTTATAAATGAGGATGGCAGCATCGACAAAAAACCAAATGCCACAGGAATTGCAGCACGATTGCCATCTGCGCGAGAATTAATTATGACAAAAAACATGAACCATTTTAATTATTGGGAGGCCCCAAAAGTAAAACAAATGGCAATAGGCTATAACGAAATTCAAAAAATAGCTGCACAAACAAGATTGGGAATCCCCGTTACGATTGCATCAGATCCACGACACTATTTTAGCAATAATATATTTGCGCTACAAGCAAACGGATTTTCGCAATGGCCAGAGCAACTGGGTTTTGCGGCTATAAATGACCCTAAATTGATGCAGCAATTTGGCGATATTGCACGTCAAGAATACCTTGCTGTAGGCATTAGAGTAGCCCTTCATCCTATGGCAGATTTGGCAACAGAACCACGCTGGCCGAGAGTTAGCGGCACCTTTGGCGAGGATGCAAATCTATCAGCACGAATGATAAAAGCCTATATTTTAGGCTTTCAAGGAAGCAAATTAGGAACAAAAAGTGTGGCCTGTATGACCAAACATTTTTCTGGAGGAGGGCCACAAAAAGAAGGCATAGATCCCCACTTTCAATATCAAAAAGGGCAAATTTATCCTGGAAAAAAGTTTGATTATCACCTAATACCATTTGAAGCGGCATTTGAGGCAAACACCGCATCTATCATGCCATATTATGGGATTCCAACAAATCAAACATCAGAAAACGTAGGATTTTCTTACAATAAAGAAATTATAACAACTTTATTAAGAAGCAAATACAAATTTGATGGGGTAGTTTGCACAGATTGGGGATTGATTACAGACACAAAAATGGGACCAGTAATCTGGCCTGCAAGAGCCTGGGGCGTAGAGAAATTAAGCGAAATAGAGCGCGTAAAAAAAGTGATTGAGGCGGGATGTGATCAATTTGGCGGTGAAAACTGTCCGCAATATATAGTAGAATTGGTAAAAAATGGGCAAGTTTCTGAAGATCGAATAAATCAATCTATACGAAGGTTATTGCGACAAAAATTTCAATTAGGCCTTTTTGACAAACCATATATAAGTGTTGCAAAATCAACACAAATTGTTGGGCAGAGCAAATTCAAAGAAATAGCCGAAAAAGCCCAAAGACGATCCATGACGTTGCTGAAAAATGAATATCAATTGCCGTTATCAACCAAATCGAAATTGAAAATTTATGTCAAAAATATAGATCCAAAAGTAGCCGAAAAATATGGAATTATAGTTGATTCGGCAGAAAAAGCAGACTTTGCAATAATAAGAATCAACACACCATGGATTCCTATAGAAACCGATAACCCTTTTGCAAAAGGATTTCATCATGGCGATTTAGATTTTAAAGAAAATGAAAGAAATGAAATTCTAAAATTATGTCAAACAATACCTACAATTGTGGATATATATCTAGACAGACCCGCTGTTTTTCCTGAAATAAATGCGGCAGCCAAAGCCGTTTTTGCAGATTATGGCGCAAGTGATACCGCTTTGATGGATGTGATTTTTGGGAAAGCAAACCCAGAAGGAAAGCTGCCATTTGAGTTGCCTTCATCAATGGAAGCCGTCAAAAATCAAAAAGAAGATGTACCTTATGACTCAAAAAATCCATTATATCCATTTGGATTTGGACTACGATATTAGAAAATAAAAAAGCCTCCAAAATGGAGGCTTTTTTTTAAAATCCTAAAATTGAACTTACATAAAATGGATTTATTCGCCAATAATGCTAAGATAACGCTCTAAACCTTGTTTTTCGATGTTGGCAACAAACGTCAAAAAATCATCGTTTTTGCCTGTCGTTTGCGCAGTTTCGAGAGCGGTATAATAAGCCATTCTGGAATCAAAGTCACCTTTGATATTGGCAATAACATAACCACTTTGAAGCAAAATCAAATTCATTATCAAACGAGAAGTACGACCATTTCCATCAATAAAAGGGTGAATTGTTACCAATCTAAGATGCATTTCGGCAGCCAAAATAACAGGATGAAGCAATTTTTTGTTGGATTCAAACCAAATAAAAAAATCTTCCATTTGTTTTGCAACCAAAAAAGGTTGAGGAGGTGTGTGACCACTGCCTTTTATCAAGACCTGAACATTACGATAACGTCCAGCATCATGAGGCAAAATGCCACGCAAAATCAGGTTGTGAATAGATAGCAATTCACGCTCAACAATATTCGCGTTTTTATCCATCATAGCACGGATATATTCGATTGCATCCTGATGATTAATCGCTTCAAGGTGCTCTCTCATAGATTTGCCAGAAACAGTCAAGCCCTCGTTGATGACCAAATCTGTCTCGCGAAGTGTGAGTGTGTTGCCTTCTATACGATTACTTTCAAAAGTATATTCGAGCTCTAAAGCCTGTTTTATTTTAAAACTATCCAGATTTCGAACCGTGTTTAATTTATTTTTTAGTAAATCAATTTCGGTCAAAATAGCATCAAGATTTGAAGATATTTTCGGCAAAACACTTTGATAAGCAGTAATATCCTCACAAACCAATTGCATCGCAGAAACTGCATAATCATCATACCCAATTTCTGAAATAATTTTTTCTTTTAGCCAAGAAACAATCAAATCATCATAACTAATGTCTAAAATTTGAGACAAAATCAAAATTTGAGATTTTGTAGGCAAGCGCAAACCACTTTCAAAACGGCTAATTAATGCCTGATCAACATTCATTTTGAAAGCTAAATCTTTGATTTTTAAGTTTTTAAAAATTCTTGCGTTTTTAATTAAGTTTTTCATGATAAAAAATGTATTTATTTGTCATGACAAAATTAGTCATTTTATATTGATAAATAAAATTATCCCATCTTTTTTTTAATCTGATCAATTTCTCGTTTAATATCTTGAGATTTAAGAGATTCACGTTTATCATAAGTTTTTTTGCCACGACAAAGACCAATATCCAATTTGGCAAGACCATTTTCAGTAGTATGCAATTTGAGAGGAACAATTGTAAGCCCTTTGGCCTGAACATTTTTGGACAAATTTTTAAGTTCTCGTTTGTTCAAAAGAAGTTTTCTCTCGCTTCTTGCTTTGTGGTTAAACTGGTTGCCAAAAGCATATTCCTCAATATAAGTATTAATTGCAAAAAGTTCAAGATTGTTAAACTCACAAAAACTTTCGGTAATATTGGCTTTTCCGAGTCTAATAGATTTAATTTCTGTACCAGACAAAACAATACCGGCCGTATAAGTTTCGATTATTTCATAATCAAATTTGGCACGTTTATTAAGAATATTTACAATTTTTAGCATATTTGCAAATGTAATGACAAAAAAAGGAATAGACAATATCAAAAAAAGATTAAATTTGCAATATGCAAAACCAATCAAACGATCCACTTCATGGAATCACATTAGCACAAATTCTTGAAAAATTAGTAGTTCAATATGGATTTGAAACCCTTGGGGAAATTATAAAAATCAAATGTTTTAATGAAAATCCTTCGATAAAATCGAGTTTAACATTTTTGAGAAAAACAGATTGGGCAAGACAAAAAGTAGAAAAACTCTACATTGAATCCATAAAAAACATTATGATTTAAAATTTCTTTTTAGTAAAGAATAAATTTTCGCGTCCAAAAATCGACCATCAAAAAACTCATTTTCCAAAAAATGACCTTCTTTGACAAAACCATTTTTTAGTAATACTTTTTCAGAAGCAACGTTTTCGGGATCAATAACTGCTTCGATTGAGTGCAAATTCATAATCTCGAAACCAAATTTCAAAACTTCTTTTACCGCTTCAGTGGCAAAACCAAAATGCTGAAAATCCTCCATCAAAATATAGCCAACCTCTGCTCTAAAATTTTCGGGCTGAATTCTATAATGACCAATAATTCCAATCATTTTTGTATCATCTTTCAAACAAATTGCCCAGTTTATGGCAACCGAATTTGAAATGCAATCCTCAATCATTTTGATATGCGCCATAGCCTCTTCGCTATTTTTGATCAATGGTCTTGGAATAAATTGCATCGTTATTGGATTGCTACGCATTTTTAAAACCTCATTGACATCAGATTTTCCAAGCTGTCTCAAGCGCAATCTTGAGGTTTCTAAAACCGGAAAAGGCTCAAAATTCAAGTTAATTATTGGGTTCATTTTTTTAAAATTAGGTTATTAATTTTTTTTATTAAACCAGGACCCTCATAAATAAATCCAGTATATAATTGAATTAAATCTGCTCCAGCCTCCAATTTTCGAATAGCATCTTCGGCAGAATGTATCCCTCCTACTCCAATAATTGGAAAAGATTTATTACTTTTTTCGCTCAAAAACCGTATGACCTCTGTAGCTCTATTTTCTAAAGGCAGACCAGACAATCCACCAATTTGATTTTGGTTTTTATCTTCCAAGCCCTTACGAGAAAGTGTTGTATTTGTGGCAATTACGCCAGCAATTTTGGTTTCATTTACAATTTCTATAATATCCAATAGTTGTTCGTTTGACAAATCTGGTGCAATTTTTAATAAAATTGGTTTTGAATTAAAAGTCTGTAAACCATTATTTTGCAAGGTTTTTAAAAGTTTTGTGAGAGGTTCTTTTTCTTGTAATGCTCTCAAATTTGGTGTATTTGGTGAGCTCACATTGACAACAAAATAATCTACAAAATCAAACAATTTTTCAAAACAAAATACATAATCTAAAACCGCATCTTCATTAGAAGTTAATTTATTTTTGCCGATATTCCCGCCAATCAAAACATTTTTATTTTTTTTTAATCGCAAAACAGCGTCTTCAACTCCCTGATTATTAAACCCCATTCTATTGATTATTGCCTTATCCTTTTTAAGGCGAAAAAGTCGTTTTTTTGGATTACCAGATTGTGGTTTTGGAGTTAAAGTTCCAATTTCTATAAAACCAAATCCAAAGTTAGATAATTCGTCAAAAAGTTTGGCATCCTTATCAAACCCAGCAGCAAGACCAACTCTGTTTTTAAATTTTAAACCAAAAACTTCAGTTGCTAATCGAGGGTTATCATTATAATAATATTTTTTTATCAAAAAAGAAACACCCGGAATTTGGTTAATTTTTTTTAAAAGAAAAAATGAAAAATGATGCACTTTTTCAGGATCAAAACAAAAAAGTATCGGGCGGATAAATGATTTATACATAAAATATTTTTGACAAAGTTATCAATTATGGAATCAAAATTTGATTAATTTCAAAAAAAAAGCCTCGATTGCTCGAAGCTTAAATTTTTATTCTGGTTTTTTATTTTTGATAACCAATCTAAAACCTTCACCATGAATATTCAAAATTTCAACATTGTCATCGAGTTTCATATATTTTCTCAACTTTGCAATATATACATCCATGCTTCGAGAAGTGAAATAATTATCGTCTCTCCAGATTTTTGTGAGTGCCAACTCTCTGGGCATCAAATCATTTTCGTGAACGGCAAGCATCTTCAAAAGTTCGTTCTCCTTTGGCGAAAGTTTGATTGGCTCTTCATTATTGAAAGTAAGAAATCTCAATTTTGAATTAAGATGAAAACCTCCAATTGTAAATTCAAATTTGGTTAAATCTGTTTTAGACTCTGATGATTTTCTTAAAATAATAGCTTTTATTTTCATCAATAATACATCCGAATCGAATGGTTTGTTAAGATAATCATCGGCTCCAACTTTGTATCCTTTGAGTACGTCCTCCTTCATAGACTTGGCGGTCAAGAAAATAATTGGCACATCTTTGTTTTTTTCTCTTATTTCTTTGGCAAGTGTGTAGCCATCTTTATAAGGCATCATCACATCGAGAATACAAAGATCAAAAGTATCTTTTTTAAATTTCTCGAAACCTTCCATACCGTTTTTTGCAAGAGTAACCTCAAAATCATTTAGATTAAGGTAATCGCGAAGAATTGATCCAAAATTTGGGTCATCTTCTACTAATAAAATTTTTTTGTTTGTAGTTTCCATATATTTAGTTTATTAATGGTAATTTGATAATAAAGGTACTTCCTTTATTTTTTTCGCTTTCGACAGTTATTTGTCCGTTGTGATCATCGACAATTCGTTTGACGTATGCAAGTCCTAGTCCATGACCTTTTACATTATGAATATCGCC
>JANNBA010000105.1:0-21171 GCA_031384845.1 Bacteroidota bacterium | reverse complement strand
ACATAAAAATATTATTTTTAGTTTAAAATTATAACTAAATATCGCCTTTTGATTTTAAAAAGTCAAAAATCAAAGCATATTTGTAGTGTTAAATTATAAAAATACAATTTATTATGTGCGGAATTTTGGACATCCTTTTTGATAATTGTTTTACCAATTCTTCGTCTTTTCCTTTTCCAATGATGGCCAAAATTCCGCACATAATAAATTGTATTTTTATAATTTAACACTACAAATATGCTTTGATTTTTGATTTTTTAAAATCAAAAAGCAATATTTAGTTATAATTTTAAACTAAAAATAATATTTTTATGTTTTTTTGTAAGTAAAAATTCAATTTTCATTGATTGTTTGTCAAAATATTTTTTTGATAGTATATATTTTCTTCTCCCTTTCAAAAGTGTAACCTTCTTTTTGTCTGATCATACAACTCGCAAGCGGCGATTGTGGCGAAAGGGCAAAAATAGTTTGATTGTCGATAGTTATTTTTGGGAGTGCTGTTGCGATATATAATATCAAATCATTGACAAAAACCAAACTTCCCAAACCAATAATAGGGCTTGAAATGCGTTTGTTTATTTTGTCCAAAATAGCTTTTTGTTCGAGAATCTCGGTCAGTTTTCGGTTTATTTTTTCTTGCTCAATTTGCATCATCGAAATAGCAGTTTCATGCTTGTCTCCAGCCGAACTTTTGGCGTCATTTTTTGAGTCTTCGGTCAATTCGGTCATCATATCCCGAAAAATTTGTATTTTGTCGTTTACTAATTGTTGGTAATATTCGTGAACTTGTTGCTTTAATTCCATAAAAAATACCGTTTTTTTGGGTTTTAGACAGCTTCTTTTTTGGCTTTAATTATCAAAATTAACCCTATAATTACAAACGGAATACTAAGCCATTGACCTGTTGACAATAGCCCTAAAATATTTTCGAAACCGCCTTGACTTTCTTTCAAAAATTCGACAAAAAAGCGTATTGTAAACAATAATACCAAAAATAATCCCAACAAATAGCCTTGTTTTTGGCTAATATTGGTTTTCCAATAGGCAAAATATAAAATCAAAAAAACAAAGATATAACAAAATGCTTCATACAATTGGGTTGGATGACGAGCTGGTACTTGCTCTAAAAGGGAGGCAAATTTTGGATCACTCACAATAGCAATATAGGCTTGTTTTGGATTTTCGATGCCAGTTAACTGAACGGCATCTCGTTTTGAAAAAGTATCATGAAGAAATCTAATTCCGAGTGATGATTCTGTGGTGTGTCCAATAATTTCAGAGTTAAAAAAGTTGCCCAACCTTACAAAGACTGCGCCGCTTGCAACCGCAATTACTATACGGTCTAGCACCCAAAGCAAAGGTTGCTTCATGATTTTTTTGCTAAAAAAATACATTGTAATAATGATTGAAATAGCTGCCCCGTGACTAGCCAAACCACTAAATCCTGTAAACTGAAAGGGATCAAATTTGAACGGCAACAAAATTTCTAGTTTGTGATTGCTATAATATTCCCAATCATAAAAAAAGACATGCCCAAGCCTAGCACCTATTAGTGTCGCAAAAACGGAATATATAAAAAGGCTGTCTAATTTTTCGACAGGTTCGTTTTCTCTATCAAATATTTTTTTTAGAATATACCATCCTAATCCAAAGGCAATTACAAACATAAGGCTATAAAAACGGATTATATAAAAGCCCAAATCGATTCCTTCGCTTGGATTCCAGAGTAGGTTGGTTGATGTTGTCATTTTGATGGTTTAATTTTTTTGTAAAAATAGATTTTTGATTTTTGATTTGACTTAAAAAGGCGTTAATTTTTGTTTTATTTCATTTTTGGTGGTACTGGATCATAACCAGATTTTCCCCATGGGTGACATCTAAAAATTCTCTTGGTGCCCATCCACAGTCCCAAAAATAGACCGTGTTGTTGTAATGCCTGTGCCATATAGCTGGAACATGTAGGCTGATACCTACAATTTGAGGGCAAAAATGGCGAAATGGCGGTTTGATACAAACGAACCAAAAACAAAAAGGGTGTTATGGGTTTTAACATTTTTATAGGCTAAAACTGCTTCCGTCTTTTGAATCATTAAGCTGAATACCAAGACGTTGCAATTGATCACGAATTTCGTCAGAGCGCAAAAAGTTTTTGTTGGCGCGTGCTTCATTTCGAAAATCAATCAACATTTTGACGGTTCCTTCTAATTTTTGCGAATTTAGGTTTTCTTTTTTCTGATTTTCGAGACCTAATACGTCAAAAACAAATTGGCACATCAAAGTTTGAAATATTTTTAAGTCTTCGGGTTTCAGACTTGCTTTTTGATCCTTGATTAGGTTAATATTTTTGACGCCTTCAAAAAGATGCGCTATCAAAATTGGGGTGTTGAAGTCGTCGTTCATGGCTTCATAACAGCTATTTTTCCAGTTTTCGATATCGATTGTTGAGGTTGATTCGGGTTGCAAATTATCTAGATTTTGCATGGCTTCCATCAATCGGGCAAATCCTTTTTCGGCGGCCAGAATAGCGTCGTTTGTAAAGTCGAGATTGCTACGATAATGGGCTTGAAGCATAAAAAATCTTGCCACGCTTGCGCTGAAAGATTTGCTCAGAAATGGGCTTTCACCGTTTAAAATTTCGCCTGGCAAAATGTTATTTCCTGTAGATTTCGACATTTTTTTGCCATTGAGTGTCAACATGTTGGCGTGCATCCAATAGTTTACGGGTGAATGTGAGGTGCAGGCTTCATTTTGGGCAATTTCGCACTCGTGATGTGGGAATTTCAAATCCATTCCACCACCGTGAATGTCAAAGTGATTTCCTAAATATTTGGTGCTCATTGCGGTGCATTCAAGATGCCATCCCGGAAAACCGTCGCTCCATGGCGATGGCCACCGCATGATGTGCTCTGGTTCGGCTTTTTTCCAAAGGGCAAAATCTTGGTGGTTTTTTTTGTCGGTTTGTCCGTCTAAATCTCTTGTATTGGCAAGCATTTCGTCAATATTTCGACCGCTTAGTTTGCCATAATGATGACTTTCGTTAAATTTTTTGACATCAAAATAAACAGATCCATTGGCTTGATAGGCAAATCCATTGGCGATTATTTTTTTTACAACTTCTATTTGTTCTATAATATGACCTGTTGCTGTTGGCTCGATGCTTGGTGGCAAACAGTTGAATTTGTTTAGAATTAAATGAAAGTCAACGGTGTATCGTTGCACAATTTCCATGGGTTCTACTTGTTCTATTCGTGCTTTTTTGGCAATTTTGTCTTCGCCATCATCTACATCATCTACAATATGTCCAACATCGGTTATATTCCTGATATAGCGCACTTTATAGCCCAAATGTAGCAAATAGCGGTAGATGGTGTCAAACGACATAAAGGTGCGCACATTTCCCAAATGTACATTGCTATACACGGTTGGTCCGCAAACATACATCCCAATTTTTCCAGGATTTATGGGCTGAAATATTTCTTTTTCGTTGGTGAGCGAATTGTATATTTTGATAGTATTTTGTGTATAAAGGGCCATTACTTATTAATTTTTGATTCTATACCAATATTGTGTTCTTCCTAGTATTGATAGTCCAATGTAGCCTCGAACTTTGAGTTTGTCTTGTGCTTCGAGTGCGATATAACATTTATAAATTTTGCCGTTTGTGGGGTCTATTATGGTGCCGCCATTATATTCGTCATTGTCTTTTGTAAGTCCGTTTATCAAAACCATTCCCATAACGGGTTTGTTTTTTTCGGCCCCGGAGCATTCTGTTCCGAGTTTTTTTTTGTTGGCGGGATTCAAAATTTCGATTATCTTGCCATAAATTTTGCCGTCTTTTTCATAGATTTCGATAATTGATTTGGGTTTACCGGTTTTGTCGTCGATGGTTTTCCATTTTCCTATGACAGTGTTTTGTGCAAAAAGGCTACTGAAAATAAATAGGTTTAATAACAATAAAATGGTCTTCATAATGTGGTTTGTTTTAGCCCAGATAGCAGTGGAAATCCTTTTTTTTGAGCCTTTTTTGGCTCATAAAAAAGATTGTAGCGGATAGCTGGAAAAAGCTCCAAAAAAAAAATTAAATTCGTTTTGGTCTTAATTTGTTAATAATTGCGTCAAGTTCAAATCCTAATAATAATATCATACAGTTGAGCCAAATATAAAACATTAATATCAATAATGTTCCTATCGAGCCGTAAAGTTCGTTGTATTTTGAGAATTCTACAACCCAAATACCAAAAAAGTACGAGGAAATGATGATTAATAGGGTTGTAAATACGGATCCGATAGATATAAATGCTTTTTTGAAGGTTTGTTTTGTTCCAAATTTGAATAAAATTGAGGTGGTTAGGAGGATCATCAGCACGACAAAAACATAGCGACCGGCCACAAGCAGCGAGATATTATCGTTGAGAACATCTTGAATTTTGGTTTTTTGCAAAAATACTTCAAACACAATGATTGTTGTAACGGTCAAAATCAGCAAAAAAGTGAGCAACAATGAAATGCCGAGTGCTACAAAATATTGTCTAAAAAAACCTCGTTTATGAACTACGTGATGCGAGTTTTCAAACCCTGCCAAAATGGCATTTAAACCATTGGCTTGCAGAAATATAGAGAGCAAAAAACCACTCGAGAGTAGTCCAGAATGGCTGTTATTTAGAATATCGTTGATGATATTTTCTATGGCTTCAAAAGTGTTTGGCGGAACACTTTGAGACACAAATTGAAGAAAATCTTGTTGAAAATTTTGAATTGGAATATACGGAATGAGGTTTAAAATAAACAATGAAAACGGAAATAATGCCATAAAAAAACTAAAAGCGATGGCGCCTGCGGTGTTTGAAAGCTTGCCTTTGAGCAACCCTATCACATAAATTTCGAGCAATTCATATAGAGACAATCCTTGTAACCACGATAGTTTGATGCGTTTTAGGAAGTGCAACAAATGGCGGATCACGGGGAGTTTTTCAATTTTGTTTTCTATTTCTTGACTCATTTTGAAATTGTGGTTTTACAATTTGCAGTCAAAAGTACTTATTTTTGACAAAAAGACGATGATTTTAACCCGTTTTTATGATTTTTGTTCTTTATTGAAATATACCAAATAATAATACATTTGTTTTTCTTCGTCCCAGCCTTTTTCGACATATTTTTCGGCACTTTCGGGGTTGATGAAGTCCATCTTTATTTGAATATGGGTGTCAAGGTTGATGATGTTTTTGATAGATTTGCGCGCATCTGAAACCGCCGCATTGGCAATAGGAAAAGTGGTGACATCTTCTATCGAATACTTTTCGCCTTTGTCCACTTTATAATTTTTGAATTCTGGAATCAAGTCTGGATTATCAATTACTTCGTTCAAAAAATTGCTTTCTTCAAAGGTGTCGTTTTTTGCAAAATAATTGACAGATCGGTTCATAAACATGACTTCTTCTTTCTTGTCTTCGGCCGGAAACACAACGTCTTTGGCAAATCCCTGACAAAATTTGAGATATTTTTTGGTAATAAAATTTTCGTCTTCAAAGGTGTCAACACTCAAAAAATGTTCCAACCAATATCGTGCGTCATATCGGTTGCTGTCCACGGTCAAAATTTTGTAGCCTTCTTCTTTTTTATAATTAAAAATTAGGCATCCTTTGTCTAGTTTGTTTAGATTTATCCCATGTTGAAGTATCATTTCCAAAAAACTTCCTTTTTCTTCAAATTGCAAAAAGTCGGCTTGCAGCTCGCTTTTGAAAACGCCAATGGCATCGACAATATTGTTGTCTATATTTAGATTGGTAATATGCGCTACATAGACTTCGCCGTTTTTGATATGTGGGTGATTTGATTGTTCAAAAAGGTGTTTGGTAATTTTTTTTGAAACTTCGTGGGCTGCGCTTGGATTTTCAAAAATTTCTGTTGCAAACTTAAACATATCGTTATAGTCTAAATCAACTTCGTGGGCAAATTGAAAATAGTTTTCTTCTTTTTCCCGAAAGGGTTTCAAAAAAAATTCCTTCATCAGCGGCACAATTTCGTCATTCAAACTGTAAGCGCTATTTGACAAAAAAAGAGGCTCGTTGCGGCTTTTATTGCCCACACGGTGTATAGATAAGGTTTCGATATGGGCGTTGTAGAGGTTGATCATTGGTATATTTGTGGGTTGTTTTGTTTGGTTTAATTCCAGTTTTCTTCAAATCCAAAGTCTTCAAAGCTGTCATCTTGGTCAAACATATCGAGATCGTCTTGGTCTAAATCGTCTTCAAATTCTGAGTAAAAATCTTCTTGTTCGGTATCAAACATATTGTCTTGTGCATCAAGCAGCATCTCACCGTGTGAAAACAGTGTTGCAGGATAAGTTTGTGCGCCATCTATAGCCTCAATTGCGGCTAATTCTACCAAAAATGTCCACATATTGATAAAATCATAAACATATATAATCTTTGTGTTTTGTTTGTCCAAAAGCTCCAAAAGGCTATAATCGCTCATTATTTTTTGTTCGCCAAGCACCTCGCCGGTGTCAAACATCGCAATTTCGTCCTGTTGATTCCACTTGTTGTCGCAGGTATAAAATGAGGCAACCTCGCTACCATCAAACCCAAAAGCGTTTACAATTGCATTGTGTAAATCTTCGAGAGTGGCATCTTGAAGGATTGCAATATCTCTAAAAATATCTTCTTCGGTGTCTAGAATTACCCTAAATTTATAAACCATAATTGTTGTTTTTGATTTGGCACAAATGTAAAATTTATATTGTGTTTTATATCAAAATCTAGCAAGAAAAAGTAATTTATTTTGGCTGAAGTGATACGTATTGGCATTAGCACGCTTTGATTTAAAAAACTTCGCTTGCTTCTTTGAGTTTTTCCATATTATTGACCAATTGTAGCTCATCGACAATTTTTTGAATATCTCCATTCATAATATTGCCCAAATCATACAGCGTCAGCCCAACTCGGTGATCTGTAACACGTCCTTGCGCATAATTATAGGTTCTAATTTTTGCTGATCTGTCGCCAGAGCTCACTTGAGAGCTTCGCTTTGTGGCATCTTCTTCTTGTTTTTTGGCCAATTCTTGTTCGTATAATCTAGATCGCAAGACTGTCAAAGCTTTGTCTTTGTTCTTGTGTTGTGATTTTTGGTCTTGGCATTGTGCCACCAATCCAGTAGGGATATGCGTGAGCCTAACTGCTGATTTGGTTGTATTTACAGATTGTCCGCCAGGGCCAGAGGAGCAGAAAAAATCTACTCGAACGTCATTCATGTCAATTTGAACATCAAATTCTTCGGCCTCGGGCAGCACCATTACTGTTGCAGCTGAGGTGTGTACGCGCCCTTGCGTTTCTGTTTGTGGCACACGCTGCACACGGTGAACGCCGGCTTCAAACTTGAGTGTTCCATATACTTCGTCTCCCGTCACTTCAAAAATAACTTCTTTGAAGCCGCCAGAAGTGCCTTCGTTCATATCTACCACCGAGGTGCGCCAGCCTTGACCTTCGCAATATTTGGTGTACATTCTAAACAAATCTCCTGCAAAAATACTTGCTTCGTCG
This sequence comes from Bacteroidota bacterium, assembly GCA_031384845.1. Taxonomy (GTDB): domain Bacteria; phylum Bacteroidota; class Bacteroidia; order Flavobacteriales; family Flavobacteriaceae; genus Flavobacterium. The sequence continues at coordinate 13,633 of JANNBA010000105.1, read as the reverse complement.
CCGCCTGTACCAGCTCGAATTTCGACCATGACGTTTTTGGCATCTTCTGCATCTTTTGGGATGAGCATAAATTTGATTTCCTCTTCTAGTTCGGGCAAGCGATTTTTGGCTTCGTCGAGTTGCATTTTGGCCATTTCGATCATTTCAGAATCAGATCCATCGGCTATAATCTCGTTGGCCTCGTCAATATTGCCCATAATCGTTACATACTCGTCACGTTTTTCGGCAAGGGCTTTCAATCCTTTATATTCTTGATTCAAAAGCACATAGCGTTTTTGATCGGCTATCACATCGGGTTGAATTATTAAATCCGAAATTTCGTCGAAACGTTGTTTTACTATTTGGAGTCTGTCTAACATTTTATACAATCATTATTTGGAGTGCAAAAGTACAAAAAAAATTGTATTGAAAAATGCAGCTTCTTTGTTTTTTGGTTTGAGATTCTAAATGGCTACCAATAGATCAAAAACGGTGTCATTCTTTGAACCTGACTACCTTTTGCGCAAGCGAAATAAAGGCAAAGACAATCAAAAAGGGTTTGATTTGAGTATTTTTTCTAAAAATAAAAAACATTTCTATTCAAATTAAAAAAATCTACTACTTTTGCCACAGAAATAAAACAAACAATGGCAAAAAATTTAGTTATAGTTGAATCTCCTGCAAAAGCAAAAACGATCGAAAAATTTTTAGGTGCAGATTATCAAGTAGAATCGAGTTATGGTCACATTGCCGATTTGCCTTCTAAGGAAATTGGGGTCGATGTTGCAAACGGTTTTAAACCTAGGTATGAAATTTCTTCTGACAAAAAAGCGTTGGTTTCAAAACTGAAAACGCTAGCCAAAAAAGCAGATATGGTTTGGCTTGCGAGTGATGAGGATCGCGAGGGAGAGGCAATATCGTGGCATCTTTCCGAGGAGCTGCAGCTTGTAAAAGGCAAAACAAAGCGGATTGTTTTTCACGAAATTACTAAAACAGCCATTTTAAAAGCGATAGAAAACCCTCGTGAAATTGATTATAATTTGGTCAATGCGCAGCAAGCGCGACGTGTATTGGACAGGCTTGTTGGTTATGAATTGTCGCCGGTATTGTGGCGAAAAATTAAAGGCGGATTGTCTGCCGGGCGTGTTCAATCTGTTGCGGTGCGATTGATTGTAGAGCGTGAACGCGAGATTTTGGGTTTCAAACCGGTGGCAACTTTTTCGGTCGTGGCCGAATTTACTACCGAAGCTGGAAAAGCTTTTAAAGCCAAATTACCAAAAAATTTTAATACCAAAGCAGAAGCAACTGCTTTTTTGAATCAAAATATTGGGTCTATATATAAGGTAGCCGATCTGGAAACCAAACCTACCAAAAAATCACCTACAAGTCCTTTTACAACTTCTACTTTGCAACAAGAAGCAGCTAGAAAATTATATCTTCCTGTGGGCATCACGATGCAATTGGCACAGCGATTATATGAAGCGGGTTTGATTACATACATGCGAACCGATAGCGTGAATCTTTCTAAAGATGCGATGGAGGCGGCAAAGGCCGAAATTATCAAATCCTATGGTGCACAATATTCTAAACCACGCACTTTTGTCAACAAAAGTAAAGGAGCACAGGAGGCACACGAGGCGATTAGACCAACAGATATGTCTCGGCACACTGTCAATATCGATCGGGATCAAGCAAGATTGTATGATTTGATTTGGAAAAGAACACTTGCCTCACAGATGAGTGATGCAGAATTGGAGCGCACAAATGTAAAGATAGAAGCCAATAACCATAGTGATATTTTTACGGCATCGGGCGAAGTAATCAAATTTGAAGGTTTTCTAAAAGTATATCTTGAAGGCAACGATGAGGATGATGAGGAGCAAGAAGGGATGTTGCCATCGATGAAAACCAACGAAAAATTGCAAAATAATTATATCAGTGCTACAGAGCGATATTCTCGACCTTCGGCTAGATATACCGAAGCAGCTTTGGTAAAAAAGTTGGAAGAATTGGGAATTGGTCGTCCATCAACCTATGCGCCAACGATTTCTACGATTATCAATAGAAACTATGTAGAGAAAGGCAATCTTGATGGGCAAGTTAGAAATTATACGCAATTAATGCTTCAAAAAAGCAAGATTGAAGAAAAATTACTCAAAGAAAACACGGGTTCAGACAAAGGAAAACTCGTTCCTACGGATATTGGTACGATTGTGACAGATTTTTTAGTAAAAAATTTCAGTAATATTTTGGATTATAATTTCACGGCAAAAGTAGAACAAGATTTTGACGAAATAGCCGAAGGCAATGTCGATTGGACAAAAATGATGCAAGAATTTTATGACCAATTTCATCCAACGGTGATTCAGGTTGATGCCACAGCAGATCGTGAAAGTGGCGAACGCATTTTAGGCAAACACCCAGAGACAGGACGTCAAATATCGGTACGCTTAGGAAAATTTGGACCAATGGCTCAAATTGGAGCACCTGAAGACGAGGATAAAATTTTTGCGAGCTTATTGGCCGAACAAAATATTGGTACAATTACATTGGATGAGGTTTTGAATTTGTTTTTGCTACCCAAAGTTTTAGGCGACTATCAAGACCAAGAAGTCGAAGTGAGTAACGGAAGATATGGCCCTTATGTGCGTCACGGAAGTCTATTTATTTCGTTACCAAAAGGACTAGATCCACTTGATGTTACTATGGAGAAAGCGCAAGAATTGATTGATGAAAAAGCAATTGCTGATGCGCCAATTGCTGTATATAAAGGAGAAGGAGTACAAAAAGGAGTTGGTAGATTTGGACCATTTATCAAATGGAATGGTGTTTTTATAAATGTTTCAAAAAAATATAATTTTGATCATTTGTCACAACAAGACATTCAAGATTTGATTGAAGAAAAATTACAAAAAAACATTGACAAAGTGCTTCATAATTGGGAAAGCGAAGGAATTTTGGTCGAAAAAGCCCGTTGGGGACGCTCTGTAATTACCAAAGGGAAAATAAAAATTGAGCTTAGCAAAGATGTTGATGCTTCAAAATTGACTTTGGCAGAAGTTCAAGAAATGATTGCCAAAAAGTCTCCTGTCAAAAAGACAACTGCCAAGAAAGCACCGGTTAAAAAGGAAATTAAGAAAAAAGCGATTGCAAAAAAGAAATAATGTATAAGTTTATGACTAACAAATAAATAAAAAATGGAATTCGATTTTTTAAATCCCCTATCTTCAGAAATTGCCGCTTTTGTGATGCAACTTAGTTCACAACATTTGGGGAGCAAAATTGCCTTGCATACCAAGGATGAAGTACCAGATTTAAAAAAAATAAAAATTGCAATTATTGGTGTTTTAGAAAGTAGAATAGCAGATCAGGATGTACAAATTGTAGATTTATCCGCAATTCGAATGGAGTTTTATGGGTTATATCCAGGAAATTGGGATGTTTCGATAGCAGATTTAGGAGATATTTTGCCTGGGGATACAGAAAAAGATACTTTCTTTGCAGTTCAAACTGTAATCTCGAGCTTGCTCAAACAGCGTATTATTCCCATCGTAATTGGAGGTCAAAAAAACCTAACCTATCCGCTTTATAGGTCCTATGACAAACTCGAACAAATGGTAAATTTGGTTGTAATTGATAACAAGTTTGATATCGGTAATGATCAGGACAGTCATTATTTGTCAAAAATAATAGTTGACGAGCCAAATAACTTGTTTAACTACTGCAATTTAGGCTTTCAAACCTACTACAACTCGCAAGAATCTATAGATTTGATCGAAAAGTTATTCTTTGATGCCTATCGTTTGGGCGAAGTTTGCCACAATATATCGATTGCGGAGCCCGTTTTTAGAGATGCAGATTTGGTAAGTATTAATTTAACAGCTATAAAGTCTTGCGATTCAGGAAATTTTATTAATTTTGTCCCGAACGGATTTGACGGAAAAGAGATTTGCGCCCTCTCTCGATATGCTGGAATTAGCGACAAAGTTTCAATATTAGGATTATTTAATCACAATAACACCAAACAAGAAGCTGTGTTGATAGCACAAATTATTTGGTATTTTGTAGAAGGAGTTCATTTTCGATCCCATGAATACCCTTTTGGTAGCCGAGAAAACTACATCAAATATAGCGTGCCTATTGAAGATGATTTGCTTGTTTTTTACAAAAGTGACAAAACTGATAGATGGTGGATAGAAATACCATTTATTTTAGAAAAAAATAATAAACTAAAAAAAAATACGTTGTTACCGTGTGCGTATGAGGATTATTTGGCGGCTTGCAACCAAGAAATCCCAGAAAGATGGTGGAAAGCACAAAGAAAAAACACAGTTTGAAAAACGATTAAGCCTTGAAAATTAGATAAATAGAAACTTAAATCATAAAAATTAATGTTTTTAGTCAAAAAAATTGTTTTTTAGTAAAAAATTAAATAGGTTTACGCCCTTAAAATTAAGAAAATTTTATACCAATTTTATATGAAGAAGTTCCTTGCATTAGCAGTATTATCCACAATTTTATTTAGTTGTGGTTCAAGCGATAAAGGCGAATTAGTTGGAGTTAAAGGAAAAAAGTGGAATCCAGAAAAGCCTTTTGGGATGACACTAGTGCCTGGAGGTGCTTATATCATGGGTAAATCAGATGATGATTTGGCCAATGTTCAAGATGCACCTACCAAAACTGTAACGGTTCGATCATTTTATATGGACGAAACCGAAATTACAAATAGCGAATACCGCCAATTTGTAGAGTGGGTAAAAGATTCGATTATTCGGGTTCGATTGGCCATTATGGCAGACGAGCAGGGTATGACCCCTGCACCAGGGAAAGGCGCTGCTACAACCACTGCAACTACTGCACCCGCAGGCGGAAACAAAGGCGGTGCTAGCGGAAGTATTGGTGATTACGCCTTCAATGATGCTGATCCAGCAAAAATGACACCTTATGATAAGTATATGTATGACAATTATTACAGTGTAGGCTCTGGAGATGATGCTTATGCTGGTAGAAGACTAAACCACAAAATAAAATTGAAAGCAGGAACTTCGCAATATCCAGATGAATTTTATTCAGAAGTAATGGATTCGATGTATATTCCTGCAGCAGAAGCCTATAATGGATTAAGAACAATTGATGTTTCAAAACTTAAATTTCGCTATTCTTGGATGGATATTCAAGCTGCCGCTAAAGCAAAAGTTGGAAAACGTAGCAAGTTTATAAAAACCGAACAAGAACAAATATACCCAGATACAACAGTTTGGATCAAAGATTTTGCCTATTCCTATAACGAACCTATGCACAATGATTATTTTTGGCATCAAGCTTACAGCGACTATCCTGTTGTTGGCGTAAACTGGAAACAATCTAAAGCATTTTGTGCCTGGAGAACATTAAACAAAAACACCTATATCAAATCAAAAAAGAAAAAGAATGATTTGATAAATTCATTTAGACTACCAACTGAAGCAGAGTGGGAATATGCTGCTCGAGGCGGCTTGGCATCTGCAACATATCCATGGGGTGGGCCTTACGCCAAAAGTGATAGAGGATGTTATTTGGCCAACTTCAAACCAAATCGTGGAGACTACGCAGCAGACGGAGCACTATATACCGTAGAAGCAAAATCGTTTGAGCCAAATGGTTATAATCTGTATAATATGGCAGGAAATGTTGCAGAATGGACTGACGCATCTTATGACCCAGGGGCTTACGAATTTGTATCTACGATGAATCCAAATGTGATAGATAATACAAACAAACGAAAAGTAGTTCGAGGTGGGTCTTGGAAAGATGTAGCCTATATGATACAAGTTAGCACACGTGATTTTGAGTATTCAGATACAGCTAGAAGCTATATTGGATTTAGAACCGTACAAGATTATATGGGTACTCAAACTACCGGAAATGGTAAAAGAGGAAAAAAGTAATCCCATCTATTAAACAACCCAAACAAACAAACAATTAAACAAAATTACTAAACTTAAATCAAATTTATTATGGCATTATTAAGCAAAAAAGCAATGAACTTCGCATACGGAATGGGAGCAGCAGTTGTAATCGTTGGAGCACTTTTCAAAATTACTCACATTGAGTTAGGACCTTTAACTGGAAATTTGATGTTAACTATTGGGCTTTTGACAGAAGCATTAATTTTTGGACTTTCTGCCTTTGAGCCAGTTGACAATGAGTTAGATTGGTCATTGGTTTATCCAGAATTAGCTGGAGGCGAAGCCAAACCAAAAACAAAAAAAGAAGACCCAGCAGAAGCACAAGGAATGTTGTCACAAAAATTAGATGCGATGCTAAAAGAAGCCAAAGTTGATGGTGAATTGATGACAAGTTTAGGAAACAGTATCAAAAACTTTGAATCTGCCGCCAAAAATATTAGCCCTACAATTGATTCTATGGCAGCAACAAAAAAATATAGCGAAGAATTGTCTATGGCAGCTGCACAAATGGAATCATTAAACAGTTTATACAAAGTTCAATTAGAAAGTGCTTCACGAAATGCAGAAGCCAACAAAGAAATTGCTGAAAACGCAGCCAAATTAAAAGATCAAATGCAATCTATGACTGCAAACATTGCTTCGTTAAACAATGTTTATGGCGGAATGCTTACTGCAATGAGCAACAAAGGAAACTAATATCCAATCGCATTTTTATAACAACTAAACAAAAAAATTAAAAAATGGCAGGAGGAAAATTAACCCCAAGACAGAAGATGATCAACCTAATGTATCTGGTTTTCATCGCAATGTTGGCATTAAACATGTCAAAAGAAGTGCTTACAGCTTTCGGAATTTTAGATAATAAAATTGTCGAATCAAACAAAATTTCTGATGATAGAAATAAATTAGCCTTTCAACAATTGGTTCAAAAAGCAGCCGATCAACCAGGTCAATTTGGTGACAAAAAAGATAAAATCGAAAAAATTCGTGTGGTATCAAAAGAATTTAGTGATTATATCGAAAGTATTAAAACCACAATCACCAAAGAATTTCCAAGAGACAAAGACGGAAATTATCCTTGCGAACAAATGGATAAAAGCGATGCGATGGATAATTTATTCTACAAAGGAGATAAAGAATCACCCAAAGCAAAAGAGTTTTTGGACAAAATTAGAAATTATGCCTCACAAATTAAACAAATTGGAGGTATAACAATTACCGAAAAGGAAGTAAAAAAAATCGAAAAAAGATTTGCTACAGACGAAGTATATTCTGAAAAAGCAGGTGCTAAATTATCGTGGTTAGATTATAATTACCACCATTTTCCATTGATTGCATCTGTAACCAAATTATCACAAATTCAAGCTGATATCAAAACAACCGAAAGTGATGTAATGAACAGTATGTTTCAAACCAATTTGATAGAAGCAGCATCCTTGAAGAAAAACAAAGCAATGGTGATTTTTGATAAATCAGTTTACTTTCAAGGTGAAGCCGTTACTGGTAAAGTTGTTTTAGGAAAATATGATGACGAACTAAAAATCGCTTCTGTAAGCGTAAATGGATCTGGCGCAAAAGTGAGTTCGGGTCAAGCCGAATTTTCTATAGGCAGCGGAAACGTTGGTGAGCACACTTTAACGGGATCTTTTAATTTTATCGAAAATGGAAAAGTGGAAGGTTTAGAAATTGATGATAAATATGTTGTTGTAGCTCGTCCAAAATCTGCGACAATATCTGCAGACAAAATGAATGTAGTTTATCGAGGTGTAGAAAATCCAATGACTATTTCATTTGCAGGTATTTCAGGCGATAATGTCAAAGCCAATGCAGCAGGTTTAAGAAATGTTGGTGGTGGTAGCTCCTACATCATGAGTCCTGGACAAGGTACTGAAGTAACCATTAATGTTTCTGGCGTACTTCCAGACAAATCAGTTGTTTCTGACAAAAAAGTCTTCCGGATCAAAAATATTCCAGCCCCTGTAGGTGCCATTGGTGGCGAACAAGGTTTGGTAAAAGGATCTAAATCAAGATTGCAAGCCTCACAAATTACGGCTGTATTAAACGATTTTGATTTCCAAGTAAATATTTCTGTAGTGCAGTTTAGTTTAAAAGTAACGGGTCAACCAACGGTTGTTGTAAATGGAAACCGAGTAAACGCTCAGTGTGCTGCCGCTCTAAACCGTGCTACAAGAGGTGATCAAGTTACCATTTCTGAAATTAAAACCAGATTAGAAGGTTCTCAAATCATTTTGAGACAAACAGCTCCTGTAATTTACGAAATACTATAATACCTTTTTGCGTTTTTTCAAAAAATCTTTGAACACAATAATTATGAATATTAAAAATCTTTTATCAGTAGTCATTTTAGGTGTTAGCAGCTTTAATGCTGCTGCGCAATCTAATTTGTTAAACGCCAAAACGCCAGCAGAAATTGGTAAAAAAACCAAAGTAGAATTGAGTTCAGATAACGACAAACCACTACCTTATGGATACGTGCGTGATCGCGACGTATTAATGGGGAAAGCCGTTTGGGAAACTATCGATTTGGATGAACGTATTAATTTTCCACTATACTATCCTATTGATACTGCCAATATTGGAAAAGATCGACGTTCTTTATTTGATGTGATTTTGAAAGGTATAAAATCTGGAAAAATTACTGAAGTATATGGAGATAGTTATTTTAACGACAAACGTACATTGAAAGACATGTCAAATTCATTCAAATTTGTAGATACTACAAATGCAGGTCGTGACGAAATTAATAATTTTTATGATGAATATAAGTCAGGAAAAAAAGTTTTAGACCGTCAATATATTGACGAAAGAGAACTATCGGCACAAGATATTTCTCAATATAAAATCAAGGGCTTTTGGTATTTTGACAAACGTCAAGGTGAAATGAAATACCGTTTATTGGGTATTTGCCCTATGGCACCTGAAGCCAAAGAAGTTGGAAAAGACAATGCAGACCAAATTGATCTTTTTTGGGTATATTTCCCAGCTGCAAGAGATTTGTTGCATTCTTATAACGCATTTAATGACAAGAATTCGTCGATGCCAATATCTTATGATAATTTGTTAAATTCTCGTCGTTTTAATGCTGTTATTTTTCAAGAAGAAAATGTTTATGGCGACCGGCTTATAAAAGATTATTTGAAAGATAATGCACAATTAGAATTGCTCGAATCGGAAAGAATAAAAGAAAAAATTCGCAATTTTGAACAAGATATGTGGACTTATTAAGTTTATCAAATTTTAATTTAAAACTCTTGCTTCATAGTAAGAGTTTTTTTTATGTAAATTAGTATGCAAAAAAAATGTGTCGATTATTTGATTGTAGGTGCCGGAATTGCAGGACTCTCTTTTGTTGAATTGGCTTTGCAAAACCAAAAATCTATCGTTGTTTTTGATAATAATTCTCAAAGTTCTTCCAAAATTGCGGGTGGCTTGTATAATCCCGTAATTTTGAAACGGTTTACCGGTATCGAAAATGCGCAATTACAAATCAATTGTATGTTTGCTTTTTATGCAAATGTAGAAAAACGATTAGCTACTAAAATTGATCATAAAATGTCAGTTTTGCGTAAATTTTTCTCGGTCGAAGAACAAAATAATTGGTTTGCAGCAGCAGACAAAGTCAATTTAGCACCGTTTTTGTCTCTCGATTTGGTCAAAACCAAAATAAACGCAATTGATTCTCCATTTGATTTTGGCAAAGTATTGCAAACAGGATATGTTGACACCAAAAAATACCTGTCGGAATACCATTTGTATTTACAAAATCTTGGAATTTTAAATTTTGAAAATTTTGAATATAGCAAACTCAAATTTGAAAATAATTTGATTTTCTACAATAACATTATAGCCAAAAATATTATTTTTGCCGAAGGATTTGGCTTACATCACAATCCTTTTTTTAATTTTTTGCCACTCGATGGTACAAAAGGAGAGCTTTTTATTATCTATGCCCCAAAGCTTGATTTGAATGTGGTTATAAATACCAGTGTTTTTATCATTCCGCTTGGCGAAAATTTATTTAAAGTCGGTGCAACATACAATTGGCAGGATAAAACAGATACCGTTACTGAAGAAGGAAAATTTGAACTTATCACAAAAATCAAAGAAATATTGAATTGCGATTTTGAAATCATATCACATCTTGCAGGTATTCGACCTACGGTTAGAGATAGAAAACCTTTATTAGGTGCCCATTTTCTTCACAAAAATATGTATGTTTTGAATGGTTTGGGCACACGAGGCGTGATGCTTGGTCCAAATTTAGCTCACAATTTGTTCCAAAATATCGAAAATGGGATTCCGATAGATTCTGAATTTGATGTAAGTAGAATTTACAAAAAAATGGCTATTTAGGCAAACTATCATCAAAATCTACAAACATATTGATATAAATATTGCGTGCCAATCTTAAAATTATAGGATATAAAACAATAATTGAAACTAGGATCGTAACAAATGATGTTTTTAGATTTGTTTCAAAAAACACAAACGAAATTATAAACGCCCCAATACCAACAGCAACATTTAACGCATAACTTACATACATGGCTCCATAAAAAAAAGAAGGTTCAATCTGATATTTTAACCCACAATGACTACAATTGTCAAACATTTTGAGCAATTTTGAAAAATGTAAGGGGTTTTTGTCCACATACATACTTTCTTTTTGACATTTCGGACAAGTTCCTGTTAAAATACTATTTAATTTGGATCCTTTTTTTAACATTTGCAAAAAATTTGTTTAATTGCAAATTTAAGCTTTTTTAAGCACAAATAATATTTCAAAATTCATTAAAACTTTGGTGTAAACCACATCAAAACACAACAAAAATGCTAAATATACACAACTTGTCGGTTTCCTTTGGTGGAACATATCTTTTTGAAGAAGTAACTTTTAGAATGGGCGCAGGCGATAGGGTAGGGCTTGTTGGCAAAAATGGTGCTGGAAAATCTACCATGCTCAAAATTTTGGCCAAAGATTTAATGCCAGATTCTGGAAGCATAGCCACCGAAAAAGAAGTTCGTATTGGGTTTTTGCGGCAAGATATCGATTTTGAACAAGGAAGAACGGTGCTCGAAGAAGCCTATCAGGCATTTACAGAAATTATAATCGTAGAAAAAAAATTAGAAGAAATAAACCATCAATTGGTCACACGAACAGATTATGAAAGTGACGAATATTCGCAAATCATCGAAGATTTATCAGATTTCACACATCGTTTTGATCTTTTGGGAGGATATAATTATGTTGGCGACACCGAAAAAATATTACTCGGATTGGGTTTCAAACGAGAAGTTTTTAATAATCAAACCGAAACCTTTTCTGGCGGATGGCGTATGCGAATCGAATTGGCCAAACTTTTGCTCCAAGCCAACGATATTCTGCTGCTTGACGAGCCAACAAACCACCTTGATATAGAAAGTATCATTTGGTTAGAAAGTTTTTTGCGATCCTATCCTGGCGTTGTCGTGATTGTCTCGCATGACAAAATGTTTTTGGATAATGTAACCAATCGAACCATCGAAATATCGCTTGGAAAAGCCTATGACTTTAACAAACCCTACTCGCAATATCTCGAATTAAGACATGAAATTAGAGAAAAACAATTGGCAACACAAAAAAATCAAGCCAAAAAAATTGAAGAAACCGAAAAATTAATTGAAAAATTTAGAGCCAAAGCTTCCAAAGCTTCTATGGCACAATCACTCATAAAAAAATTGGACAAAGTAGAACGAATTGAAGTCGATGAAGACGACAATTCTGTCATGAATATATCTTTTCCTGTCTCAAAAGTCCCCGGAAAAGTGGTCATTGAAGCCGAAAATGTCACCAAAAAATATGGACAAAACACCATTTTAAAAGACATTAATTTATTGGTAGAGCGCGGCAGCAAAATTGCATTTGTCGGCCAAAATGGTCAAGGAAAATCAACTTTTATCAAAGCAATAGTTCACGAATTTGAATTTCAAGGCAACATCAAGCTCGGTCACAACGTTCAAGTTGGTTATTTTGCACAAAATCAAGCCGAATATTTGGATGGCGAAATCACACTGTTGCGCACCATGGAAGACGCCGCTACAGACACCAATCGATCAAAAGTTCGCGATATGTTGGGCTCCTTTTTGTTTCGTGGTGACGATGTCGAAAAAAAGGTAAAAGTGCTGTCCGGAGGAGAGCGTAACAGGCTGGCATTGTGTAAATTACTCTTGCAGCCCATCAATGTTTTGCTGATGGACGAGCCTACAAATCATTTGGACATCAAGTCTAAAAACGTACTCAAAGCCGCACTTCAAAAATTTGAAGGCACACTGCTTTTGGTATCTCACGATCGAGATTTTCTGCAAGGAATGTCCAATTTGGTATATGAATTCAAAGATCAAAAAATCAAAGAATATTTGGGCGACATCAATTATTTTTTAGAACAACGCAACATGGAAAACATGCGCGAAGTAGAGAAAAAAGATATAGACAAAAAAGTGCAGCCCCAACAAAACAAAGCAAGCTCATACGAAGATCAAAAAAAGAGCAAATCACTACAAAATAGATTGAGCAAAATCGAAAGTCAAATCAAAGAATTAGAACGCAATATTCAAAACGATGACAAAGCATTGGCTTCAAACTATGACAAACACCTCGAAAACGCCCATTTTTTTACGGCCTACAACCAGAAAAAAACAGATTTAGACCAGCTTTTAGAAGATTGGGCCAATGTTCAAGAAGAGATAGAAAGGCTGTAAATACACTTTTTTTTATTTTTTTGGCGCACACCACCCATTATTCCACACCACCCGTCCCGCTGCACGCTATATCTTTTTGGATTTTCTGAAAAAGAAAATCCAAAAAGGATGCCGCTGCATCGGGGCGAAATGAGACTTTTAGTGCTTTCAAAACACCTCAAAAAGATGATATTTTTTTCAAGAAAAATCCATTTTTTGATGACAAATACCATAAACTAAATTTCATTCAACAAAACAAATTATCAAAACTTGCAATTTTTGATAATTTACATCCTATTTTGAATTCAAAATGACACCGAAAAAACAGTTATTTTTTGTCAAAACAAGAAAAAAATGTTGCAAAGAACCAAGTTAATTCAACTTTTTTTGACAAAGTATTGACAAAAAAGTACAAGTTTAGAAAACTATTTTATGGATGTAATTGGTGTCAAAACTCAATTGCATAATTTTTATAGGATAGCTAATTAATTCCTTTAAAAAAGATTTTCATGAAATATATTTGAGGTATTAAAGTCAAAAAAACACTTGCGTTTTTTGATCATCAATAACCTTATTATTTTGTAACATTTGAAATTAATTCAAATTTTCAAAATGCTCAAAAGTGCCATTTTTATAAAAAATAACAATTTTGGAAATATCAGAATCAACCGTTTTTTGAGCTAAATTCTCGACGCTATTTTCATGTTTTTTAGCCTCAACTCCTGCTAATTTGTCAGCGGGTTTTTCCTCCAAAAGTGGGGGTTGAATAGGTGCGGAGTCTGCCACTTTTTTTGGAACTACTGTCAACTCTGTTTTCAAAAAATTGCCCTTGCCACTCAAAATCCAACTAGCGTCAACCTCCGGAAATACCGTCAAAATCTTGATTACAAAATCCAAACTCGGCTTGTTTCTGCCCGATAGAATATGAGATATACTCGAGCGCTGAACACCGATTTTGTCTGCAAATA
>JANNBA010000100.1:0-12373 GCA_031384845.1 Bacteroidota bacterium | reverse complement strand
GGTTGAAAACAATTTGGGTAGAAACTAAATAAAAAACAGAAAATGGTTTTTGGTTTTGTGTTACTACGTTTCATTACCCAACTTTCTATATGTAGGTGTTGCCGTAAGATGCTTTCAGCATGACAAACTGGAGGGATTCGTTTATGGTTAATAGAGAATAGAAAATAGAGAATAGAAAATAGAGAATAGAAAATAGAAAATAGAGAATAGAATATAGAGAATAGAATATAGAGAATAGAAAATAGAATATAGAGAATAGAAAATAGAGAATAGAAAATAGAGAATAGAAAATAGAGAATAGAAAATAGAGAATAGAAAATAGAGAATTGTTTTCGCACAGTTGCGCCCCCACGCAGTTTGTCATCCTGAAAGGATCTTACGAATTGGTGTTGGTTGAAAACAATTTGGGTAGAAGCTACGGAAAAAAAGTTTTTGGTTTTGTGTTACTACGTTTCATTACCCAACTTTCTAAATGTAGGTGTTGCCGTGAGATGCTTTCAGCATGACAAACTGGAGGGATTCGTTTATGGTTAATTGAGAATTGTTAATTGGAAATTGTTTTCGTATAAGATTAATGAAAAGCAAATAACACAAATCGGCTTGCAGCGGCTTGCGTGAGGGCGGAGGCGGAGCTCTTTTGGGGCTTGGCGTTTCAGCCAGCCCCAAAAAGCGGGAGCCGGAGACCGACCCGAAGGGGCACGCCCAAATAGAAAAAAAATGGATTGCTTTTTGGGTTTTTGTTGTAGTTTTTTTTGTAATTTTGACACAATTTTAAATTTATGATCGAAGAAAATGTTGTTTTGGTTGATGTTGATGATGTTCAGATTGGGTTGATGCCCAAGTTGGAGGCGCATCAAAAGGGGGTTTTGCATCGTGCGTTTTCGGTTTTTGTGTTGAACAAAAACAACGAAATCATGCTGCAGCAAAGGGCGGAGCACAAATATCACTCGCCGTTGTTGTGGACAAATACGTGCTGTAGTCATCAGCGAGATGGCGAGGGCAACGTGCAGGCGGGTGAGCGCAGGTTGATGGAGGAGATGGGTTTTTGTGTAGATTTGCGGGTACTTTTTAGTTTTATTTATAAGGCACCGTTTGATAATGGCTTGACCGAGCACGAGTTGGATCATGTGATGATTGGTTATTTTGATGGCGAGCCGGTGATTAATCATGACGAGGTGCATGGTTGGAAATGGCTTTCGATTGAGGCTGTGAGGCTTGATATTGCTCAAAACCCCGATATTTATACGGTTTGGTTTAAGATTATTTTTGAGCATTTTTTGCATTTTTTGGAGGATAATACGTTATAAATTTCAATTTTTATGAGGGTTACTGTGTCACGAAAAGCGCATTTTAATGCGGCGCATCGCTTGTATCGAAAGGATTGGAGTGATGCTCAAAATGATTTGATTTTTGGGCTTTGTAACAGCCCAAACTTTCATGGGCATAATTATGAACTGGTAGTTGGTGTTACGGGCGATATTGATCCTGAAACGGGTTTTGTTTTGGATTTGAAATGGCTTGCCGAACTGATCAAGACTGAAATCGAGTTGCCTTTTGACCACAAAAATTTGAATCTAGATGTTGTTGATTTTGAGAATCTGAATCCTACTGCAGAGAATATTGCGGTTGTAATTTGGCGAAAATTGCGCTCCAAGCTTTCGGAAAATCTTGATTTGGAGGTTGTTTTGTATGAAACGCCACGTAATTTTGTAACTTATAACGGAAAATAATGGCTTTGAAAATTGGAGACAGAGTGCCTCATTTTGTGGCAATTGATGGAGAAGGAAATGCTTTTGACAGCCAGCTTTTTGTGGGTCACAAACCGCTTGTGATTTATTTTTATCCCAAGGATCATACGCCGGGCTGCACAGCTCAAGCTTGTGGTTTTCGGGATCAATATCAAGATTTTGAAGATTTGGGTGCCGAGGTAATTGGTGTTAGTGGCGATAGTGCAGCGGCGCATCGAGGGTTTGCGGCTCAATACAAATTGCCGTTTATTTTGCTTTCGGATTTTGACAAAAAATTGCGGTTGCTATTTGGTGTACCTACAAAATTTTTGGGATTGTTGCCCGGTCGTGTGACTTATATCATTGATACTAACGGTATTGTTATAGGTGTTTTTGACCATTTTTTGGCTACAAAACATATCAAAACGGCGCTGGAGCATTTGTTGCTCAAAAAATATTAATTATACCGTTTCTGTTTTTGCTTTTATAAAATCTGTAACCAAATATCCAATCATTTTGCCGATCAAAAAACCATTGTTGTGGTCCAAATCTGGTGCGCCCTCGCAGATATGCAAATAGGCAACAGTTGAAAACTGACCAAAAAATGACACAAATTGCCGCCCTTCTTGTGCCGAAAAACCGCTGCAACTCATGGCACTGCTGCTCATCATTGCAATAGCATCGAGATCAATCTCGATACCAAAAGGCTCATTTTTCACAAAATCTGCCGCTTCTAAAAGCTCGTTTTCAAAACTTTTTTGCACTACAATTTTCATTTCTTCAAAGGTATTAAACCGCACTTTGCCCTCGGTTTTTTTGATACTATCGAGTACACTTTTGGAAATATAATTTTCGTGAATCCCAAAAGCAAAATATTTTTTCAGAAAACCTTCTTCCATAGCATACGAAAAACCATTGCCGCTATGCCGTCCCTCGAGTGCGCGAAAATCGGTATGCGCATCAAAATTTATGGCGTTTATAGGCTTTCCAAACGCCAATGCCGTACCTTTTATATTGCCATAGGCATTGTTGTGCCCACCGCCAATCACAATAGGCGTTTTGCCCGCTTTGACAATTGTATAAACAAGATGCGCCACTTCTTTGTCGATTTTTTTTACCAATTCAAACAGTTCGAGTCTGTCTATTGCCAAATTTGGATCCAATTTTGAAGCCATTTCAAGCTCTGAAACCAAATCTACAGCTCCCAAAACCAAAATCTTACTACCCTTGCAATATTTATTGTGTTGCAAATTTGCAATACTCTTGATGGCAGTTTCCCAAGCCGAAGCCGTGCCAGCTCGCCCAAAATTGGCACGAACCCCAATGTCTTCAGGGATCCCAAAAAGCACAAACGGAGCATCGCACGACTGTATAAACACTTCAAAATCAGTATTTTTTGGAACAGTAAGCATCTTTTCGCCAAACTTGATTTCGCCATTTCTAAAATGGGTTATTCGAGCCAAATCGCCTGCAGAAATCGGATTGAATTTTTTCATAAAAATAATATTACGCCAAAAATAATATATTTGTATAAACTTACGTTAATTTGACCGATTAGATTAAATAAATTTTTAAATTTGTAAATTAATCAACCAACCAATAACACCATTTATGGAAACCCAAAAAAACAACAACAGCCTGAAAGCAATTGTAGCCGTACTTGCCCTTTTTTTAGGAGGAAGCCTCTACTATATTTTTAAAATGACCAACGAAGCCAAAACTTTAAGCACAGAAATCAAAAATATTAGATCCGAAAAAGACATCGTTTTAGACTCCTTGGCCGTGCTGAAAACCAAATACGACACCGCCATCGAAGACAATACCGCCCTGTCTGACGACCTGATTGCCGAGCGCGAAAAAGTTATGAACCTTATTGCAGACGTCAAAAAATCAAAAGGCGACACCGCCTCAATGAGCAAATACAAAGAGCAATTCAACCAATTGCAGCTCAACATGAAAACCCTGATTGCAGAAAATGACGCCCTCAAAAAAGAAAATCAAACCCTTGCCGGGCAGCGCGACAGCACCATTGTTGTGATTGGAAAACAAAAAATCGCAAACGATACCCTATCCACACAAAACCAAAACCTTGCCAAAAACTTGGCCAACACCATCGAAAAAGGCTCAAAATTATCGGTGCTCAACCTACAAACCGCAGCCATAAAACAACGCAGCTCTGGAAAACAAATCGAAACAGACAAAGCCAGCCGAGCCAACATCCTCAAAATCAGCTTTATGATCGCCGAAAACCAAATTGCAAAAGCAGGCGACAAAACCTATTATATTCAAATTATCGATAGCAAAAACAACGTTATAGGCGAGAAAAAAACAGAAACCTTTGGCGAAAAAACCTTGACCTACAGCTTCATTAGCGCTGTCAAATATGAAAACAAAACCATACAAGTAGCCAAAGACCTACCCGTCGAAAACCTCGAAAGCGGCGACTATTTTGTCAATATTTTCGACAAAACCGAACTCGTTTCCAAAACCAGTTTCAACCTAAGATAATTCAAAATTACAAAAAAAAGCAATCTTCACCACAAGATTGCTTTTTTTTTGGGCGTGCCCCTTCGGGTCGGTCTCCGGCTCCCGCTTTTTGTGGCTGGGCAGAAAAAGCCCAGCCCCAAAAGAGCTCCGCCTTTGCCCTCACGCTAGCCGCTGAAAGCAATGCTTCAAACACGTTGAAATTCCGTTTTCAAAAGACATTTCTTATTTTGAAAACAGAATTCAAAATCACAAATTGAACATTCAACAGAATAACAAACCAAGCTCAAATAACATCCAAAAAAACTTGCCAAAAAAAAGCGACCCTACCATCGGCAATTTAAAATAATTTCCTATTTTAGCACCCAAAACATCAAAACTTGTAATTTTACTTCGAACTAAAATAAAGTTTTGATAAGCAACGCGCTTATCGTAACCATAAAACAAAACGATAATGGAAAAGCGTAAATTAAGTTTTTGGCAAATCTGGAACATGAGTTTCGGATTTATGGGTATTCAAATGGGTTTTGCACTGCAAAATTCAAACATGAGTAGAATTTTTCAAACCCTAGGAGCAAATATAGATGACATCCCTATATTGTGGGTTGCGGCTCCAATGACCGGATTGATTGTTCAACCCATAATTGGTTATTTTTCAGACCGAACCTGGAACAGATTAGGAAGACGAAAACCCTATTTTTTGGCAGGTGCTATTTTGGCATCGGCCTCACTAATTATTATTCCAAACTCGCCAGTACTCTGGTTTGCCGCAGGATTGCTCTGGATTATGGATTCCTCATTCAATGTGTCGATGGAACCATTTCGTGCCTTTGTAGCCGATAATCTTTCAGAAAAACAACGCACAATGGGATTTGCCATGCAAAGTTTTTTTATAGGAATAGGATCCTATATCGCCTCCAAATTACCCTTAATGCTTACCTATTTTGGCGTGCAAAACACTGCCCCACTTGGCATTATTCCAGACTCCGTCAAATACTCCTTCTATATAGGTGGTGCAGCACTTTTTATAACCATTTTTTGGACCATTTTTACCTCCAAAGAATATTCGCCAGAAGAACTCGCCTCCTTTGAATCAGCAGAAAAAGAAGTGTATAGCGAAGAGCAACAAACCAATGAATGGCATATTGCAAAAGGCAATTCACAACTCAAAAGCGCATTCCTTTTTTTGATAATTGCTGCAATACTCACCTTTATTATACAGCATTTTGAACTCAAAAAAGACCTTTATGTTTTGAGTTTAGGACTCATAGGATTGGGTGGATTGGCATTGCTCGTTTCGGGATTGATGCAAAAAAACAACCAAACCCAAAATGGTTTTGTAAACATTATGAACGATTTTGAAAATATGCCAAAAATCATGAAACAATTGGCTATCGTTCAGTTTTTTTCGTGGTTTTCGCTATTTGCCATGTGGATATACACTACATTAGCAGTTACACAACATATTTATGGCACTACAGACACCACATCTGCTGCCTATAATACCGGTGCCAATCAAGTAGGAGAAATGTTTGCCAATTACAATCTGATTGCTGCAATTGCTGCATTTTTATTGCCCGTTTTAGCCAAAAAAACAAGCCGTAAATTCACCCACTTTTTAGCACTAACCCTTGGTGGCTTGGGATTAATTTCGATATATTTTATCAAAACACCAACCACATTTAATTTAGAATGGTTGCCTATGATTGGTGTAGGTATCGCATGGGGAAGTATATTATCAATGCCTTATGCCATTTTGTCGGGAGCATTACCCGCCGCAAAAATGGGTTATTATATGGGTGTTTTCAACTTTTTTATAGTAATTCCACAATTAGTAGCGGCCTCTCTATTAGGGTTTTTGGTCGCAACATTCTGTGGAAACGATCCTATATTCGCACTCATTATTGGGGGTTGTTCTATGGTGCTTTCCGGCGTTTTGGCCTTGTTTTTCATCAACGACAAAACAACCTAGCATGACCAAAAAAGCATTCATTTTTGATCTCGATGGTGTGATTGTTGACACCGCACGATACCATTTTTTGGCATGGCAAAAACTCGCAACCCAACTCGGAATCAATTTTACAACAGCGCATAATGAGCAGTTGAAAGGCGTAAGCCGCGTTAGATCACTCGATATTATTTTGGATTTGGGCAAAGTCAATGCCCATCAAGAAGACAAAAAACTGTGGCTCAAACAAAAAAATGACGACTATTTGTCTTATCTAAAAGACATTGACAATTCTGAAATCTTGCCCGGTGTCATGCCCATTTTGGAATTTTTGAAAACAAACAAACAACCCATTGCATTAGGATCTGCCAGCAAAAACGCCCGCCCGATTTTAGAAAAAACAGGAACTCTACACTATTTTGACGCCATAGTTGACGGCAACGATGTGAGCAACGCCAAGCCCGATCCTGAAGTTTTTTTGCAAGCCGCAAAATTATTGGGTGTCAGTCCAGAAAATGCTATTGTCTTTGAAGATTCAGTCGCTGGGATCCAAGCCGCAAACATGGCTGGCATGACCAGCGTTGGCATTGGTGAAACAGGCATTTTGCACGAAGCACAATTTGTTTTTAAGGATTTTACTTTTATGGACAGTAGTTTTATGGAGCGCATGATGAAGTGAGATGAGAGAAAAAATAAAATTTAAACCATACAAATATGGAATTGTATTCCATATTTGTATGGTTTAAAATAGTTCACTCATTTTATTAAATTGAATTGGCTAAAATTAATTGTAGAGAAATGGAGTAAAAACAATATTTTTGTTAAAAAAATAAAAACATATTATAATAAAAATGAATCAAGATTACATTAAGCCAGATAGCACTCTAATTATTAAAACGTAAATTTATCAAAAGTCTTTCCAAAAAGTTAAAACAAAAGTATTTATGGAATTAGCAGCAGAAGCACAAAAATCAATATTTTTTGAGATTAAAAATCTTATTGAGTCAAGCAAAAATAAGGTTGCGGTGTCTGTTAATGCCGAAATGACAATGCTGTATTGGCAAATAGGAAACAAAGTAAATGAAGAAATAGAAAAGTATAACGAAGATACTTACGGAAAAAAGATTGTCGCTACACTGTGGCGACAATTATCAGACGAGTACGGAAATAGTTTTTCTGAAAAAAATTTGCGCCGAATGATGCAATTTGCAAAAACATTTCCTGAAAAACAAATTGTCTCTGCACTGAGTAAACAATTGAGTTGGTCGCACATAAAAATACTGATCCCTATTGAAAACGAAATTAAACGAATGTTTTATATTGAAATGTGTAAAATGGAAAAATGGAGTGTCAGAACCTTTCAAGAACGCATCAATTCAATGCTTTATGAAAGGACTGCAATAAGTAAAAAGCCAGAGGATACCATTAAAAATGAGTTGGAAGAACTTAAAAAAAATCAAAATCTCAACGCTGATTTGGTTTTTAGAGATCCGTATTTTCTTGATTTTTTAAACTTAAAAGACACTTATTCTGAAAAGGATTTAGAAAGTGCAATTGTATCAGAATTGCAAAGATTTATTACAGAAATGGGATCGGATTTTGCTTTTTTAGCTCGGCAAAAAAGATTAATGATTGACAACCGTGATTATTATATCGACCTATTATTTTATCACAGACGGCTAAAATCATTGATAGCAATTGATTTAAAATTGGGTGAATTTGATGCGGCATACAAAGGCGAAATGGATTTGTATTTGAATTATCTTGAAAAACATGAAAAAGTTGAAGGAGAAAATTTCCCGATAGGATTAATCCTTTGTACAGGAAAAAATGAAGAACATATTGAATTAATGCAATTGGAAAAATCCAATATTAAGGTGGCTGAATATTTGACGTTGTTGCCAAGTAAGGAAATTTTATTAGAAAAATTACACAAAGCAATTGAATTGGCTAAAATTAATTGTAGGGAAATGGAGTAAAAACAATATTTTTGTTAAAAAAATAAAACCATATTATAATATAAATGAATCAAGATTACATCAAGCCAGACAACTGGTCTATCATCGAAGAAGGATTTGATAAAGAACGTGTTAAATCGTCCGAAAGTTTGTTCAGCATCGGAAATGGAGCTATGGGGCAACGGGCCAATTTTGAAGAAACCTACACTGGCAAAACCTTTCAAGGAAGCTATATCGCTGGCATATATTATCCAGACAAAACAAAAGTGGGCTGGTGGAAAAACGGCTATCCCGAATATTTTGCCAAAGTATTGAATGCACCAAATTGGATAGGGATTGACATTGCAGTTGACGGCGAAAATTTGGACTTAAACACCTGTAAATCAGTTCGTAAATTCCGACGTGAACTAAATATGAAGCAAGGAATTTATGTTCGATCTTTCGAGGCAACGCTGCAAAACGGAGCAGAAATAGCCGTTCATATCACCCGATTTTTGTCATTAGATATAGATGAAGTTGGCATAATCAATTATGAAATAGTGCCTTTAAACCAAGATGTTAAAATTGTTTTCAAACCTTATATTGATGCAGGTATAACCAACGAAGATGCCAATTGGGAAGAAAAATTTTGGGAAATTCAAGACTTGCAGCAGCATGATAATGGGGCTTTTGTAACTGCACGTACTTTCAAAACGCATTTTGTGGCAACAACTTTTATGCAAAATAGGCTTTTATTAAATGACAAAAATTTAATGCTAAACCCTTCAAATTCTGAAACAGGAAAAGATAGAATTCAGTTTTTTTATGAAATTTCAGTTGCAAAAAACGAAAAAGTTGCCTTTCAAAAAAACGGGGGTTACACAGTTTCCTTAAATCATAACGATACAATTACAGCTGCAAAAGCCGTAATCGCAAAAACAACTGCACTTGGCTACACACAAATGCTTCAAAATCAAATTGCTGCTTGGGCAAAAATATGGGAAATGTCAGACATTACTATCGATGGAGATGTAAAGGCACAACAGGGCATTCGGTTTAATATTTTTCAGCTAAATCAGACCTATTTGGGCAAAGATTCACGGTTGAATATTGGGCCTAAAGGGTTTACAGGCGAAAAATATGGCGGTTCTACCTATTGGGACACCGAGGCCTATTGTATCCCCTTTTATATGGCCACAAAAGACCAGCAAGTGGCTCGTAACTTATTGACATACAGATACAATCAGTTGGACAAGGCCATAGAAAATGCCCAAAATAATTTAGGTTTTACAAACGGTGCGGCACTCTACCCGATGGTCACGATGAACGGCGAAGAATGCCACAACGAATGGGAAATTACACACGAAGAAATACATAGAAACGGAGCCATCGCATTTGCGATTTTCAATTATTATCGTTTTACAGGCGATTATTCTTATATTCCAGAAAAAGGATTAGAAGTTTTGATCGCAATTGCACGATTTTGGCACCAAAGATCCAGTTTTTCTACCCTCAAAAATCAGTTTATGATTCTTGGCGTAACAGGCCCAAATGAGTATGAAAATAATGTGAACAATAATTTTTATACCAATTATATAGCCAAATGGTGCATCGATTATACGGCAGCTCAGATACAAAAAGTTGCCATAGCATATCCAAAAGACCACAAACGAATCATCGAAAAAGTGAAACTTTCTGATTCCGAATTGCAGGCTTGGAAAAAAGTAGCAGATAATATGTATTTCCCTTATTCTGAAGAACTTGGAATTTATTTGCAACAAGACGGATTTTTGGACAAAGATTTGGTAAAAGTGGCAGATTTAGACAAATCACAACGCCCAATCAATCAAAAGTGGAGCTGGGACAGGGTTTTGCGCTCGCCATACATCAAGCAAGCCGATACTTTGCAAGGATTTTATTTCTTTGAAGACCATTTTTCTGCCGAACAATTACAAAAACATTTCGACTTTTATGAGCCATTTACAGTACACGAAAGTTCGTTGTCGCCTTGTGTACACTCCATTCAGGCGGCAAAATTGGACAAAATGGATATGGCATATCAATTTTATTTGAGAACAAGCAGATTAGATCTTGACGATTATAACAAAGAAGTCGAAGAGGGGTGTCATATTACCTCGATGGCGGGCACTTGGATGAGTATTGTAGAGGGTTTTGCAGGAATGCGTGTCAAAAATGACAGCCTCCATTTTGAACCCAAAATCCCAAAAGAATGGGACGGATACTCGTTCAAAATCAATTTTAGAAATCAAATTTTGAAAGTTGTAATTGATCAAAAAGAAACCAAATTTTCGTTAGAAGGCAATAGCGGCATTACGGTTTTTGTAAACAAAAAACCAGTCTTTGTGGCAGCAAATGAGGTGGTTATGGTGTGATTTTTTTGTAAAATATAATTTTAAAATCCAAAATCCATAGGTCTATTTTATTTTCCTGCGGCTACAAGGTTTTTTTCTATTTTGTGAGCCGGTCTCGACCATTTTGGCTTTTCGCCCAAGGCTTCAAATTTTGAATCAACCGCCTCAACAGTAGTGGGTTGCGATACTTTTGTGAATGGTTTTTGTGGTTTCAAGCCCAGGGTTTCAAACATTTTCATGTCTTCTTGCACATCAGGATTAGGAGTTGTAAGTAGTTTGTCTCCTGCAAAAATCGAGTTGGCACCAGCAAAAAAACACATGGCCTGACCTTCTCTGCTCATATTCATTCTACCAGCCGAAAGACGCACCTGTGTTTGTGGCATTACGATTCTGGAGGTGGCCACCATTCTAATCATATCCCAAATTTCAACTGGTTTTTGTTCTTCAAGCGGGGTGCCTTCTACGGCAACAAGTGCATTGATTGGCACCGATTCTGGCTGCGGATTAAGTGTAGATAACGCTACAAGCATTCCGGCACGATCCTCTATACTTTCGCCCATGCCTATAATGCCGCCACTACATACCGTAACATTTGTTTTTCTAACATTCTCGATCGTTTGAAGACGGTCTGCAAAACCACGGGTCGAAATTACTTCTTTATAATATTCTTCGGAGGTATCAAGGTTGTGATTATAAGCATATAAACCAGCCTCGGCAAGACGCTGTGCTTGGTTTTCGGTAATCATGCCCAAAGTGCAGCATACTTCCATATCCAATTTGTTGATCGTGCGAACCATTTCTAAAACCTGGTCAAACTCTGGCCCATCTTTTACGTTGCGCCATGCCGCGCCCATACAAACACGTGACGAACCACTTTCTTTGGCACGAAGCGCTTGTGCTTTTACCTGCAAAACAGACATCAAGTCATTGCCTTCAATATCAGTGTGATAGCGTGCCGCCTGCGGGCAATAGCCACAATCTTCTGGGCATCCACCGGTTTTTATAGACAATAATGTAGAAACCTGAACTACATTTGGATCATGAAATTGCCGATGAATGTGGGCTGCTTGATACAGCAAATCCATCAAAGGTTGGTTATAAATAGCTACTATTTCAGATTGAGTCCAATTATTTCGTGTTGTAATCATAGGTTTTTTAAATAATTTTCAAAAATAAGAAATTATCTTGATTTCGATTGGTTAATCACCAAAAATTTGCCAAAAAGAAGCATCAGAAACACAATAGCAACATTTTTTTGGAGCACACGAACCGTCTCGCACACTACAACTCCCGCTTTCGGCTATATCTTTTTGTTTTTTTCTGAAAAAGAAAAAAACAAAAAGGATGCCGCCTCAATCGG
Organism: Bacteroidota bacterium; assembly: GCA_031384845.1. Lineage (GTDB taxonomy): Bacteria > Bacteroidota > Bacteroidia > Flavobacteriales > Flavobacteriaceae > Flavobacterium. Next base: position 545 of record JANNBA010000100.1, on the reverse strand, counting down.
GGCTATTCTAGACTTTTAGAATCTTCAAAACATTTTTTAAAATTCAAAATTGGCATTACATTTTAGCTGTTTGTGTACCACACCTTTGAAATCTCAGCATACACTATCAAAACCATTTTTACCAAATACCAGAAAAAAAAGTAAGCAGATAAATAATCAAAAAAAAGAAGTAGATTGCAGTTAATTACTAGTTGTTCGATACCCTCCAAAAAACTAAAATAATGAAGAAATTTTTCAAAATATTTGTAATACTACTTTTATCAATAATTCTAATAGGAATTGCCTTTTTTGGGTATGCAAGATATAAACTGAATAATATCAAAGATACTAAAAACCTTCAAGATTTAGTTGATCTAAAATCAAGAAAACTAATAGATAACAAAAAAGTTGTTGGATTTTCACTTGGTTTAATTAAAAATAACGAAATTTATATTGCCTCGTATGGTTTTGCAAATATAGAATCTAAAATAAAAATCGATTCTACAACAATATTTGAAATCGGTTCGATTTCAAAAGTTTTTACAACCGAAATTGCACAAATTTTA
>JANNBA010000097.1:0-2074 GCA_031384845.1 Bacteroidota bacterium | reverse complement strand
TTCATTGTTGGCTTTTCAAGCCCAACGAAACTTTAGCTGTTAGCGGTTCGGGCTTTCTTTTTGAGTTAATATTTTCATATTATTTTCTTTTTTCCATTTTTCGGTAATAATAATCCAAAATACAATTGAAATTCCTAAAATGATTAATTTTTGGCTTCCAGTAATTCCGTTTTTAATTAACGAATTATACATCATTATATTGATTATTAAATGAAAACAAGCACTTGCCAATATTGATTTAGTTGTTTCTGCTACTTGTCCAATACCCCAACTACCAAATATCATCATTCCAAGAAAAAACAAGTTGTCCTTTATTGTTGTATTTGTTAGAAATGATAAATGCCACAAATACCAAATAAAACCTATCAAAAAATATTTTTTAATTGATTTTAAGTATTTAAACTCTTCCTGTAAATATCCTCTCCAACCAAATTCTTCCATAGTTGCATAGATAAAACTTATTAAAATTGCATATAATCCATATAGATTTTCATTTATGCCGTATTCGTTTTTTACTCCAATAATTGACAATAAGATTATAGGTATAATTGACATTAATAAACCTTTTCTTTGAGATGTTCCAAAAAAAGTAATTTCAGTTTTTCTTTCTTTTCTAAGTAATTTAATAGCAATTAATGCTCCTATAAATACGCCACTACCTTCAAGAATTACTGAACAAAGTAAATAAATCCAATTCGGTAATTTTTCCAAAATCTGTTTTGTTCCGAAAACATCAAATCTGAATATATTCGATAGTGAAATCGCAATTATTAAGAATATAAATAGTCGTTTAAAATTCATTTTATTTTTTTCCATATATTTTTTTTAGGATTTTTGGTCGCCTGACCGCTAACGGTTTGCAGTTTTGCGATGTGGCGGATTAAGGAAGCCTAAACTTTCAGTAAATCACTTACCCCAAAAGTACAAAACAATGAGTAAAGTCAAGACCAAAACACCACCCGAGCCTGAAAGAGCGAACAGACGAAGTAATTTTTTTATACCGCTATTCCGTTCAACCGGAGTTTCATTGTTGGCTTTTCAAGCCCAACGAAACTCTAGCTGTTGGCAACTGGTTTTTTATTTAAAATAATTTTTCATTTCTAATTTTCTGTTTTGTTTTTTCCAATTTTCTATTGTTCCATTTGTAAACTAAGTTCCAAATTCTTTTCCCATTTGGATTATATTCAACGCTATCAGTTAGAATAGTTTTAGTTTTTTTATCAGGAAACATATTTTTTAGATTTTTAGTTTCAATATGTTTTTCAAATTTCCGTTTCACTGAATTCACGGTTAATAAATTTCCATTTGATAAGGACCAGCCATTAGAGGAATTTATGTTTAAATAAATATCTAAGAAACCATCAAAATCATAATCCATTATTTGTACTTCATATTGTCGATATGGAACTTCGAGATTATTTATTTCATCGTTTTTAATCCACTTTTGTTCAATTTTTGTATAAAGTTCAATTTCGTAAGTAGTATCTGTTGGACAATTTACAATTATGGCACTTTTATCTTTTTTTGAAAATAAATTTCCTGTTTTGATAAATAAAAATGGATCGTGATTTGTGAATTCTAATGTGTCAATTTCAGAAGATTTTGCTAATAATTTATAAATTGTGTCAATTGTAATATTTCTATTTATTTCACTTTTCTTATTCAAAGTTTCTTTTTTATTTTCTGTTTCTTTTTTACAAGAAAAAGTAATTAAAATTAGAATTAAAAAAGTTGATTTTATTTTCATTTTTCTTTCTGTTTTCTGTCGCTCGAAACTATCTACTAACGTCTCGTGGCTTGCAGAAGTTGGGGATTTGGTAAGCCTAAACTTTCGGTAAATCACTGACCACAAAAGTACAAAACAATGTGTAAAGTCAAGACCAAAACACCAAATTTTTATACCGCTATTCCGTTCAACCGGAGTTTCATTGTCGGCTTTTCAAGCCCAACGAAACTCTAGCTGTTAGCGGATGTGTTGGTTTTTAGACAAATGTTGCTTGTTTTAATTCGTTTTTTTCTATTCCTAAATTTTCCGCAAACCAATCTGTTATTACATTTTTAAGTTCTTTTCTGT
>JANNBA010000069.1:0-4128 GCA_031384845.1 Bacteroidota bacterium | reverse complement strand
TGAGATTTACTCGGGTTGAACGGAACTAGTAAGTTTGTCAACGCTATGGGATTATTGAAGCGTAATTTTTACAAATTTTATGATGAAAACGAGAGCCATAGCCCTGATTGCAGTGGAAATCCTTTTTTGAGAAAACCTATTTTTTTCTTAAATTGGCAGAGCGACCAACGGAAGCTCCTGCCAATTTTTAGAAAAAAAGGTTTTTGAAAAAAAGATTGGAGCGTAAAGCAGGAAATAGCTCCAAAAAAAAAACGAACTATGAGGTTCGTTTCAGATTTTGGATTGGATAGTGTCACAATTTTATTAAATTTTTCATGTATTTCAATTCAAATTAATTTGTGAAATCCTCAGGAAATATTTTGTGCGATTTGTGTTTTTTTTGTGTTTATTTGTACTCCAAATAGGAAATGTCGCCGGAATTCCCGACAGATTTTGATGTGATTGTGATTGGGTAGCCAAAACTATTATATTCATATTGATAGCTATAAACAAAAGGAGTTGTGATACCGGGATATAGAAAATCACCTGATAAAATATTTTTTACTGGATTATTGTATAACGACATTAATTCAGCCGTAAAAATCGATTTTACATAACTTTGCTTATCATCGTAGGCGTTATAATTATATACTTCTCCTAGACTAGTTGTTGCTTTTTTTAGATTTCCATCAGAAAAATAGGTGTAATTTATTTCTGAAGCCAATATTCCGTCTGTATTATAGGATTTCGTATTTGTCAACAAATCATTTGTGTAAGTATATGATTCAGCATAATTTATTCCGTTTTGATAAGTTGTGCTGCTTGTAATTTTTGATCCAGTATAGCCAAAAATTAATGTTGACGAGTTTACCTTTGCACCAGTTGATGTTTGTTCGTAGTTATAAATTTCTTTTACCCTATTGTTTTCATATCTATATTCTGCTATACGGGTGTTTTTTGAAGTTATATTTGTAATGATTTTTGATAAAAACCCATTTTGATAGGTTAGATTTGATTCTTCCTTTGAATTTTTGAACTTGCTTAATTTTAAGGTAAATAAATTGTCTATATTGTTGGCGTCTTTAGCATCAGAGGAACAGCCAAATACCACAAAGAAGAAGCCAAAAATTATTAATATCTTTTTCATATAGACGTTATTTTAATATTGATTATATTGCTGTTTATGAAACTACAGGTTTTGAAAATAATTTTTAAAATTCAAATTCATTGTTTGGTGTGGGTTCAAATTTTGTTATGATTACAATATTGAAACCCTGCGAACTTATGAATCCTACGCAAGCTCTTTGCGTTTTCCCGAAAACGTTTTGTTTAAACGCACACAAATTTATTATTAAATTTGTAAGATACAAGTTTTTGGCAAAAAAATTAAAATTAAAATTTGCCTATTACTCTAAATTAAAAAAACCACAATCGAATGTGTTCAAACGATTGTGGTTTTTTTTAGAATATTGATTAATAAATGGTTACCGTTGGCGGAGTAGTGGTATAATCTGTATATTGACCAGACCCTGTTGCGGTCCAAACCGATTTGAACGATAAAGTTGTGCCCATATATCCCGCTATATCACCTGAATTGTCATGGTTGATATTGGAAACAATATGAAAGTTTGATATTCCTGAAACGATCAACATATCAAGGTGAAAGTCGTTTGTTGCATTCTTTGTCCAATCAAAATCAACACTAGTTGCAATATCTGAAGTTGCAGTGGCAGACATTTGTAAAACCCAATGACCGGCATTTCCACTGATGTTTTCCCAGCCATTAATGGTATAATAAGTCACCGATCCTTGTGAGATTGTAAAGGAATACAAATGCTGTGTTGCGGTATCGCTACCCGTATAATTAATCGTAAAATCGCCAGATGTCCAGGAGTCTTTCCTATTGGCTTTTCCGGCTGTTTTGCTGGTTTGAAGTGCTTCTACCAATGACATCAACGATACCATCGTATTAACCTGTTCAGCAGTTTGAGGCGATTTTGTGGCCAAACTTGTGGGTGTTTTTGTGTTCAAATTTGCCGAAGTAAATGCCGGTACAAACGGCGTTGCAGCAGGTGCAGCCTCATCCTTGCTGCAGCTCGAAAATAAAATTGCTACAAATGCAATCAAAATAAGGAGTTGTTTGAAATTTTTCATGATTCATTTTTTTTAAAATTGCCTACTCTATTTTCCCCTTTTTGGCTTACTGGTTTTTATGCTACAAATATATGAAGTTTTTATACTTCCAACATACGCAGAAATACGTATTTTATGAAGTTTTTTTTAAAACCCAAATCCTTTTAATTCGTTGTCGTCGGCTTTGAAAAAAATCATTTTTCCAAGTCCGTCAAGTTTATAATCGAGGTCTTTTTTGGCACCAAGCAAAATACTTCTAATAATATTTCCGGTATTTTTATCAATAAGTTTGATGCCGGCATCTTTGGCTTCGTTTGTTATGCCAATTTTGGCTAACATCGACATACAATCGTTGGCTTCTTTGGTGGCTGTAAACCGTTTTCCAATTGCACCAAAACTACTACCTGCGGCATTTGCAAATCCTGCTGCCATTTCGTTAGACCTTTTTATACTACTGTCATAAGTGGTTGTACCATAATATCCTTTGGCATAGCTCATTTGCGCCGAGTTTACAGCTCCTGCCACGGCCACTGTTGCAGATGCCAAACCGCTCAAACCGCTCAAAATGTTTCCGGTCAAGGTTCTTTTTGGTGCGGGCTCATAGGTGTGCCAAATTTGTTTGCCGTCAAATCCAAAAAGTGTTGCATTTTGATCTGAAGTGAGTAACACACCATTGTCTCGCACTTGCAGTGATGTTGGGGTTTCTTTGCCTTCAAATTTGATGTCCTCGATCCAAATTTTTACTTCGCCGGTTTCAAAATTTACTTTTTGAATTTTTTTATCGGCAAACACATATCCTTCTTTGTTGTCTTTGTTGTCTCCAATACTGTTTTCTACTTCGAGCCCACCTTTTTTCCAAAGATTTTTGCCGGTTTCCATATCTACAATATTGATTTGGTTTGCGGCACGATAATATAATCCTTGCGGTACAAGTTGCATATCTCTGATGTCACCATCTATACCCAAAGGTTTTTTTGTCAGGGTTTTGCCTTGATCAAGGTTGATGACGCTTATATAGTTGTTGGTTTCAAATTCTGTGGCGAGCATCAATTTGTTTCCAGACATTTTGAAAGAAACTACGTTTCCTTTTAGATTCACGTCGCTTTCCCAGATTTGACTTCCTGTTTTTAGATTGATGCACAAAAGTTCTCCTTTGCCGCCTTTGCCGCTTGTAGTGAGAAGCATGCCCCTACTATCAAAAATAATTTTGGAAACCGCACCACGAAGCTCGATTTTAGTCCAAACTTCTTGTCCTGAGACAACATTAAGTGCGGTTAGAATCCTACTGTTCCAAAAATAAATCACATCGGGATTGTCGTGCTGAAAAAAGTCGGCACTACGTCTAGACATGGCGTTCATTCTGGGTTCTTTTTCGTCTTTGAAGGTGGCAGTGCTTTTAATTTCAACGGTGTTTAATAGCTGTCCTGTGGTCGAGTTGAGCTTGAAAATGGCTTTGGTGGTTGCTATAAATAGCCCTGAATCTGTCTCGAACGCGTCTGAAACAATTTCGTCGGTATAGCTGTTTGCGATCTCGGTTTGTTCCCACATTTTGGTGCCATCTGTCAAATTAAATTTTACCAATGCCATTTTTCCATTGGTATTTAGCCCTTGAAACAAAACCGAATTGGTTTTGGCGATATAGTTTTCTCGCATGATAGCGCTGATATAATCTTTGGAGTTTGCCACTACTTTTCCGGTGACTACATCTATGTATTTCAAGGAATTTTTGATAAATCCTTGTTTAAAAACTGCTATATATGGTGTATTTTCTACAACTCTAACTTCTTCTTCTTTGATGTTTTCTACATCTTGGTCTGTCCAGATTTGATTGCCGTCTGTTGGATTGATACCATAAAGTGCTTCTTTGGTGCATATTACCAAAATGCCGGCATCGGTGATTTTGTACCATTTTATTTTGGCATCAAAATTTTTTGTCCAGTCGTTTGCTTTTTGCGAAAAGCTGTTTGTAGCAACAATTAATGTCAATACAACTAAAATAATTTTTTTCATGGTTTT
>JANNBA010000068.1:0-2127 GCA_031384845.1 Bacteroidota bacterium | reverse complement strand
GTCGCTGCGCCTTGCCAAAAGTTGCCTCCTGTGAGGGCTGCGCCTGCGCCTCCGGCAATTGTGCCAAAAACAATCATGCTTGCACCGCCTGTGCCTCCAATGCCTGCAAAGGCTTCTGTTGGATTAATCATTTTTTCCTTTCGCATCTAATCCCTCGTGATTAAAGCCCCCCTGCCACAAACTGCTTGCCATACTGCTTATCGATCCTGCGGCAAAGCCATTCCAAAAATTGCCGCCTCAACCGTGAACGTCCAACTACATGAATCTTTTCTGTACCTAATTTCGGTTATGATGATTAGGATATCGCAAATATAAACAAAAAACTACAACTTGTTTTTGTTTGATTTACTTTGTGGGCATGGTCTTGAAGTTTGCGATAGCCGTTGAGGACATTTTCGTTCGGATTAGTGGGGGATAGGTCTGTGTTACCTAATGCTGGTGACGGTGGGTGGAGAGGCTTTATAGTCAAATGATGTTATTTTTTTTAAAGAAAATAACATTATAAAAAGTAATAGGATTGTAATCAATATATTTGGCATGGAATTATTTTGTTGTATCAACATCATGAATTTTGGCAAAAAAACCACTGCCATAAAATTACTTATTGAATGTGACAATATACAGATATATATATTTCTTGTTTTTATATAAACAAAACTAATAAATAGGCTATATAAGAAAACCAGCAACAATCCAGTATCGGTAAAACAATGTGAAATTGCAAATCCAATAGATAAATAAATTATAGCTTTTTTATCAGTATATTTTGTCATTAAATACTGCAGTAAATATTTTCTGTAAATTAACTCTTCAAAAACTGGAAATAGTAATATTAGTTTAAAATAATCAAGATTCGTATATTGACTTTCTCTAAAATCAGTGTAAATACCTGAAAACAAACAGTGTACTAATATATTATACAAAAAAATAAAAATCAAAGATAAAAACAAAATATAGATTATATAGGTGTCAATCTTCATAGGTTTATCAGATTTGGCATGACTTTTTTTGAATATAAAATACGCAATCAACAAACACACTAACTGAATAATGTAAACATTAAAAGGATTTAAAGAATACAAAATTAGCTTTCCAATAATAAATAAATAAAAAATTAATAACTTCATGGTTTAAAATATTTTTGAAAAACGCTAGTTAACAATGTTGGGCGATATGGAATAGCGCTATCCCATTGAATACTTGTGGAAAACATTTTTGAAATTAATGCTCCTTCTGCAAATTCAATGCTTGAATTCCTTAAATTGTTCTTATATTGTTGTTCTTGCTTTATATCATATTGATCTTTTGCCATATTCCCATCAGCAAAAAGAGATCCCGCGCCTTTTATTAAATTACCCATCAATTTGCTAACAACCCTGTCAGTAACAAAACCTATAACGCCCTCATAATTTATATTTGCTGAATTCTGAACTTTTGAACTCACAAAACTTACACCTTTAAAACCAAGCGATTCAGACCCGTCTTCATTTAAAGTTAATGTAATTGGGTGTTCTTTTAAAAAACGATACACATCACTTACGCTCTCACCGTATGCCTTTGCAATTAATTTGGCTTGTTCTTTAATTAAATCCATCTGATGCTCATAATGATTCAGCCCACTCACAATCAATCCCGTTGCTGCGCCTTGCCAAAAGTTGCCTCCTGTGAGGGCTGCGCCTGCGCCTCCGGCAATTGTGCCAAAAACAATCATGCTTGCACCGCCTGTACCTCCAATGCCTGCAAAACCATTGCCCTTGGTGCTTATTCTGGAGTTATCTGGACTTTCGGTGGTGTTTGTGCCACCTGCCCACAAACTGCTTGCCATACTGCTTATTGATCCTGCGGCAAAGCCATTCCAAAAATTGCCGCCTCAACCGTGAACGTCCTGCTACATGAATCTTTTCTGTTCCTAATTTCGGTTAGGATGATTAGAATATTGCAAATATAAACAAAAAACTACAACTTGTTTTTGTTTGATTTACTTTGTCAGGTCAAACGCATTAAAAACCATTAAAAATTAAAATAATTTATTTATTGTAATTATTTGAAATACAGATGATTATATTTGTTTTAATGAATTAAATTTCGTATATTTATCTGATAATCAGATATTTAAAATGAAATTAA
>JANNBA010000066.1:0-24549 GCA_031384845.1 Bacteroidota bacterium | reverse complement strand
TCTGTATCTAATGATAACATCAAGAAAAATTAAAATATTTTTGGTATTTTATGCTACATTTCATTTCCCAACTTTCTAATTCCAGACTTTGCCGTGAGATGCTTTCAGCATGACAAACTGCGGGGATTCGGGTTTATGGTTAATAGAGTATAGAAAATAGAGAATAGAGTATAGAAAATAGAGAATAGAGTATAGAAAATAGAGTATAGAGAATAGAGTATAGAAAATAGAGAATAGAAAATAGAGTATAGAGAATAGAGTATAGAAAATAGAGAATAGAAAATAGAGAATTGTTTGCCCACAAGTTGTGCCACCACGCAGTTTGTCATCCTGAAAGGATCTTACGAATCGGTGTTGGTTGAAAACAGTTTGGGTAGCAACTACAAATAAAACAAAATATTGTTGGTTTTGAGTTCTGAAAACACGTCTGGTTTGAAAAATTGTGGTCTTTTAGCATTTTACCTTTTAACAAAAAGTCTTGAAAACGCTAAAAGTCTAAAATCGCCCCGATTGCAGCGGCATCCTTTTTGGGTTTTCTTTTTCAGAAAATCCAAAAAGATATAGCGTAAAGCGGGACGGGTGGTGTGCCAAAGACGGTTGGTGTGCGCCAAAAAAAAAGCCGTTCATTGGAACAGCTTTGGATATATAAATTGCAAATTTTAAGCGTTTTGTGCTTTAAAAACTTTTAGTTTTTCGATCAATCGAGGCACAATATCAAACGCATCGCCTACAATGCCATAATCGGCAACTTTAAAAAACGGTGCTTCGGGATCGGTGTTGATTACGACTTTTATTTTAGACGAATTGATGCCAGCAATATGCTGAATCGCGCCCGAAATACCGATAGCAATATACAAATTGGTCGCCACAGGCTTGCCCGTCTGCCCGACGTGTTCGCCATGCGGACGCCATCCTAAATCCGAAACGGGTTTTGAACAAGCGGTTGCGGCACCCAAAACGGTTGCCAATTCTTCTATCATTCCCCAGTTTTCGGGCCCTTTCAGGCCTCGCCCTGCAGAAACTACGATATCGGCATCGGCTATCGTAACTTTGCCAGAAGATTTTTCGACAGCAGTTACTTTTATTCCAAAATTTGCGGGGTCAACAGTTGGGTCAAATGATGTTTCGCTCATGGCAACTGGGTTTTCAAAAACGCCAAAAGCATTTTTTGAAAGGCACAACACTTTTTTGGGGGTTGACAACTCGGTTATTACAAATGCTTTGTTTGAAAACGCAGTTCGTTTGACCTGAAATGGTGCAAAACTAACTGGTAATCCAACTACATTTGAAGCAAATCCAGCCGATAATCCAACAGAAACCATTGGTGCAAGATACAAACTATCTGTTGTAGAAGATAGCAAAACAATTTGTGATGCCTCTGCATGAGCAGCCTGAACAATGGCATCGGCATATCCTTTTGCAGAAAACTCTTGATATTCTTGTTTGTTGATTTTCAGCACTTTGTCAACGCCATGAGCAGACAACTCTGTCACATCGCTAGCGTTAAAAACAACTGCAGTAACTGTGGTTTGAAGTTCGGCAGCCATTTTTTTGGCATAAGAAGCCAATTCCAAAGCTACTTTTTTGAACTTTCCGTCCTGATATTCTGTATAAATTAAAATAGACATGTGTAATATTTTTTGGTTAAAATCTATATGTTCTATAGATTAAAATTAGTTTTTATGAAAAAAGTTTAAATGACTTTTGCTTCATTGTGCAACAAATCGATTAGCGCGTCCAAGTTGTCTGCAGCCACCAATTTCACCGCCGATTTTGGTGCTGGTTTTTCAAACAATATCGATTTTGAAGTTGCATCAACACCAAAAGGCTCTATAACCGTTAATGTTTTGGTGCGAGCTGTCATGATGCCTCGCATATTGGGGATTCGCAAATCTTTTTCTTCCACCAATCCTTTTTGCCCCGCAATTATCAAAGGCAAATGCGCTGTGATTGTTTCCTTACCACCATCAATTTCGCGGGTTGCAGTAGCCACATTTCCATCGATTGTGAGTCCAGAGCACGAGTTTACAAAATTATTACCCAGCATTCCGGCCAACATCCCAGGCACCATTCCACCGTTATAATCCAACGATTCTTTGCCGGCAATCACAAGGTCGAAACCACCATTTTTAATAACTTCGGCAAGCTGTTTGGCCACAAAAAAACCTTCAATTGGCACGGCATTAACCCGAATAGCATCGTCTGCCCCAATAGCCAAAGCCTTGCGCAGTGTGGCCTCGGTCTCTGGCCCACCCACATTGACAACGGTAACCTTGGCGCCTTGTTGCTCCTGAAACCAAATTGCACGTGTGAGCCCAAATTCATCATTTGGATTAATCACAAATTGAACTCCATTCGTGTCAAATTCGGTATCGTTGTTTACAAAATTAATTTTCGACGTCGTATCCGGAACGTGACTTATACAAACCAATATTTTCATAATAAATCTTTATTTGATGCAAAAATAATCAAAATTTTGAATAAAAATACTATGCACGCATAATATTTTTTAAAAACAATATCGTTTTCGTAAATTTTTATATTTTCAGGCAAAACAACACTGTTTTTTTGATTTTTTGAAGCACAGCATTCCCTTTCTTACACTACCGGTCCTGCTGCACGCTATATCTTTTTGGATTTTCTGAAAAAGAAAATCCAAAAAGGATGCCGCTGCATCAGGGCTATCTTAGACTATTTTTTTTTCAAAACAAACCAAGAAAACCATAAATCATCAACTCAAAAAAATCAAATTTGTATTCCAATTTTTGGTATTAGCACAAAACAAACCAAAAAGTCTCAAAAGAAACTTATATTTGCAATCAATTAGAATCCTTTATGATCATTCCAAAAAATAGAGAACAAATCGAATTAATGCGCGAAAGTGCTTTATTAGTTTCCAAAACATTAGGGCTTATCGCATCAGAAATTGGCCCAGGCGTAACCACCTTACATTTAGACAAATTAGCCGAAACTTTTATCAGAGATCACGGCGGAGTTCCAGGCTTTTTAGGATTATACGGCTTTCCAAACTCGCTTTGCGTAAGCCCAAATGCACAAGTAGTTCACGGTATTCCAAACCGAATTCCACTTCAATCAGGAGACGTAATCTCTATAGATTGTGGGGTTCTAAAAAACGGCTATTATGGGGATCATGCCTACTCGTTTGAAATTGGCGAAGTGGCAGAAGACGTCAAAAAACTACTCCGCATCACCAAAGAAAGCCTTTATGTTGGCATTCGCGAATTTAAAATAGGAAACCGTGTTCAAGATGTGGGTAATGCCATCCAAAAATATTGCGAAAAACACGGTTACGGCGTCGTCCGAGAACTTGTTGGTCACGGATTAGGAACCAAGATGCACGAAGAACCTGAAATGCCAAATTATGGCAAACGAGGTCAAGGCAAACGCTTTGTAGAAGGTATGACCGTAGCGATAGAGCCAATGATAAATATGGGCACCCGAAACGTAAAACACCTCAAAGACGGCTGGACAATTCTCACGGCAGACGGAAAACCTTCAGCTCATTTTGAGCACAATGTTGCTCTTATCAACGGAAAACCAGAAATTTTGTCAACATTTGACTATGTATATCAAGCACTCGGAATTGTTAGTGACGAAGAAAAAGAGTTCAAAAACCATTTGACACCATAATACTAAAAAAAGGACAACCAACTTGTAAACCAACTTGAGGCGAGATTTTAAAATCAAAAAAAAGACACTTTGTAAAACCCAAGATGAAAAAACTGTTCAAAATACTGCTCAATAACGTCCCGCGCCCAATCTTGATCAGATGCAGTCTTGTGGCAAGACCATTGCTGGCTTTTGCACTTCGGGGCAACAATTTTACAGACCCAATAGACGGAAGAAGTTTTAGGCAATTTTTGCCGTATGGCTATATAAATCAGCGTGATAACGTATTGTCTCCAAGCACCTTATCGTTAGAGAGGCACCGCTTATTGTGGTTGTGGTTACAAAACGAGACCGACTTTTTTAGGACTACAACAACCAAAAAATTACTTCATTTTGCTCCAGAACAAGCATTTTATAAAAGATTCAAAAAACAAAAAAATCTAGACTATACCACAACCGATTTGCTTTCGCCATTAGCAGATGTAAAGGCCGATATTTGCAATCTGCCTTTTGAAAATAACGCTTTTGATATTATATTTTGCAACCACGTTTTAGAGCATATCACGACAGATACCATAGCGATTCGCGAACTTTATAGGGTGCTAAAACCTGGGGGAATGGCTATTTTGCAGGTGCCCTTGGATCAAAATCGAGCTACAACATTTATTGATGATAGCATTACAGATCCAAAACAGCGCAATCAAATTTTTGGACAATATGATCACGTTCGTATTTATGGTCGTGATTATTTTGACAAATTGCGCCAATGTGGGTTTGAAGTTATCGAAGAAAACTATACCCAAAAAATACCAATCGAATTGGTCGAGAAATACGGTCTTGCAAAAGGCGAAATATTGCCAGTTTGCTACAAGCCAAATATTTAAAGTTGTTTAGAAAATTTAAAAATGCTGCTTTTTATAAAAAACAAGCAGCCAAAAAGGTTTTCAAAGGTGATGTAATGGCTGTTTCGCCAGTTGCTCCAATGGCTGCATTTATTCCTTCGTGGTCGTATTGGTTTGCCGTAATTTGAGTTACAGACACACCGACCCCTTCTAATTGAGCAATAAAACTATCCGAAACTCCTATTCTGCTAGCCGATCCCCGTTTTGCGATAAAAAATTTTGGATACACCGTTCCCAAAAATATATGATTTGATGGGGAGGCAATTGCCCAATTTGTATTGGTGTTTCCAAACGCGTTTAAATAATATTGCACACCGTCAAGACATTGATTTTCTACATTATAACCCTCTGTATCTATGCTTGCAACGCCTTTTATTATATGCAACGGAATGCCTCTTGCAGGCAAAAACTGATTGCTTGTTCCAGATAGCGAAACCAAATGTGCGCCGGCACTATGCCCCAAAAGGGCTATTTTGTTTTTATTTCCGCCATAAGTTGCGATATTGTTGTAAACCCATTTTATGGCATCTGCCACATCATTGTTGTGCGTTGGAAACATCACTCTGTTTGGATCTGTACTCACTATTGATGGGCTCAATCTGTAATTTATACTCACAAAAACATAGCCTAAACTGGCAAACAACGATGTTTTGTTTGAGATTGAATTCGCTTTGTCGCCGATAGCCCAAGCCCCACCATGAACATAAACAACCACAGGACTCGTCGCAGATGGCGTGCCAAAATGATATACATCAACAGACAACAAGTTTGGGTTTACACCAACAACGGTGTTATAAACAATGGTGTTTTTGGTATAAGTTTGATGAGGCGTTTCGGTTATGGCATCAGTAGATTTTGAACAATTTACTTGAACACAAGAAAGCATCAATATAAGGAACAAAAATATTTTTTTAGCCATAATTAATCATTCTGAAAATTGAAAGCATCTAAAACTTTGACACAAATGTACGCTAAAAAAGCTGATTATTCATGTTTTTAGACTGCATTTCCTTTATAATTTGGATCAAAGTCCACCATCCATTCGATTCCATATTTGTCTCTAAACATACCAAAATAAGAACCCCACGGACTGTAATCAATGGGCATTTCAATTTGCCCACCATCAGAAAGCCCGTAAAATAAGGTGTCTGCTTCTTCACGACTTTCTGCGCTTATTGATATTTTAGACCTATTTTCGTTTTCGTTGGTTTTTCCCATGCTTTCTGGAACGTCATTGGCCATCAAAATATTTTTGCCAATAGGCAAGGCAATGTGCATTATTTTATTGGCTTCTTTTTCTGATACCAAAAACCCTGGGCTAGATAAGTCTTTATAACGCATGATTTTTGCAAACGCGCCTCCAAAAACAGATTTGTAAAAGTTAAATGCTTCTTCGGCATTTCCGTTGTAGTTCAAGTATGGATTAATTTGTGCCATTTATTTGTTTTTTAAATTATTATGAATCTTTTGATTTTCTTTATTATTTGTAAAAATATTTTGATTATTTGAATCTTCCAACTCGTATTGTATATGCAAGAAGGTGGCATCAATATGTATAACTTTCCTTTTTTTAAATGAAATGCAATAAGCATTCAAATTGGTAATATCGATTGCTTTTTCAGCTGTTTTTATTTCACAATTTTGTATTTTTTTGACCATTTTATAATTAGCGGTACGATCAAGACTGTTGGTAAAAGCCACGCTACAACACTTGGTAAAACCTTATTGTTTACAACCAAAAAAGCCGTAGCCGAAGCAATATAACTGCCTATAAACCTTTGAAAATGGGTAATTAGAAAATAATTTTTTATCATAGATTGTCCTGTAAAATTTTTCTTGTCTTGATAAACAAATAATATGCTTATTGCCCCGAAAACTAGAAAAACAGTGCCAAATAAATCTGATCTGATCAAGTGAAATATGCCAAAACCAATAAATGCCACACCAAAAAATGCCATCAAAATAGTTAGTGTCCAATCTGTTTTTGAAACATTTATGACCGCTTTTTTTTGTAAATATCTTTTGCCTGTAAGCAGCATATAGATTGTAAATACACTTATAATGAATAGAAAATAATTTGGGTGTAAAAAACTCATTGGTATTGCAAGCAATGACGCCGAAAGCAGTGCATAAAAATAAAGATTTCCCAATAGTTTGTGTCTTTTGTTGCCCTTTTTTAGGCACAAAATCACAAAGCCAATGAGCAGGCTGGCTACACCACCTATGATGTGGCTATACAATAATGTTTTAAATAATGTCATTGTTTGTATTTTTATTAGGTAAATATTAAAAATCAAATGTAATTAAAATACAGTTCAAAGTATGCAAAGCCGAATATTTGTGGCGATTTTGTTTTAAAGATACACAAAATTTTGTTTCACATATTAAGTTGTCAATTTGGCGAAAATTAATTTTTAGATCATTTTTGTTAGTGAAATTTTTGTTTTCAGGAGTATTTTTATGTTGTTTTGCTTCGCAATTTTCTAAATATACTCAAATGTAAGAAAATTATTGTTGCTGGCGCAAATGCTGGGATTAGACAAAACGGAAAATTTGCAATTCCAACTACACCTTGAGAGCCGGTATCTAGAGCAAGTTTTGTGGTGATAATTGCAGTTGTCAAAACGGAAACAATATCCAAAACGCCAAAAATATTCCAAGTAATCGTCAACGGTTTGGCATACGTTTTTTTATTTATTATGGCTTTTGCTACAAAAATGCTAGTCAAGGCAACGGCAATATCACCAATCCCCGCTATATAGGCAAACTTTGTTGGTATAGCGCCATAAGCGTTTGTGATTAAAAAGAAGACTCCAATAAGCCTAAATAAATGAACCTGGACCAGCGATTCTAAAGGTGTATTTTGCAAAATAGTTTGATACAGATTTAGATTTGAAACCACCACTAACAAAAATGCTAATAAAGGAAAAAAAGTGTAGCCTAAAATTTTTGGGGGCAAAGTGTTTTCTAGAAACACACCGGTAAAACTCGTCAGAGAAACATAGAAAAAATAAAGGCCATAAAACATCAAAATTGCCTTATACACCAATTTTGATTTATGGCTGTCGAGGTTTGCATTTATAGCACCTTGCCTTGCCACATTAGCAATCATAAAAACTGGAATTGTGATATACAATAAAAACAAAATTGAAACCCATTGTGGCACTGCTGGAGTTAGAATATTCATAAGATTTTTATTTAAGTTTGATTAGAATACAAATTTCTATAGAATTTTCTTTACACCGCTTGTCATTTGGCAAGAAATGAAAACTATTGCTACTTGTTTGTAATCTCTTTTCTAATTCTGCTCAAGGAAGTGTCTGTAATTCCTAGATAAGAAGCAATTATTTTCAGGGCTATGTTTTGAAAAATGTCTGGGTGTTGTTTCATAAGTTTTAGATAGCGATTTTCGGCAGTGTCTTTTATCATTCCTAACATTCTATCGTGTAGTAGGGCATAATTGGTAACCAACATTAGTCGTCCAAATTCTCTAAATTCTGGATAGGTATGAAAATTGATTTGAACAACATCATAACTCATTTTCCAAAGTTTACAATTTGTCAAAGTTTGAATATTTTCTTTAGTAGGTTGTTGTTTGAAAAAAGATAAAAAATCGTTTACAAAACAAGGTGACGAAAAAATATTTGTTGTTACTTCTTCTCCGTTTTTATCAAAAGTAAAAGTACGAATGAAACCGCTTTCTAAAAAATAGGTTGCTGTACTGATATTGTTTTCTTTGAGAATTAACTCATTTTTTTGCAATTCAAATGGGTCAAATTGTGCTGCAAAAAGATTTGCCTTTTCTGAAGGCATTGGCAAAATCGACCTAATGTATTGCTCTAAAATTTGTTTTTCCATTATGGTTTGCAGTTGTATTGTTATAAAATGTTTTTTTGGTTTGTCTGCAAAAAAGTTCCTATCCTTTGATTACAAATATATAAATTTTTTTTGTAGCATTTTTTAGCGCTAAAAAAAGCCAAATTGATATCGAAAACCTTATTTCGCTTCAGAAATATTTTAGAACAACATCAATCGAAATTCAAAAAAACAAAATGTCTTTTGAAACCTAATTGTGTTTCAAAAAAGAAATCGCCTTTCAGCGGCTTGCGTGAGGGCAAAGGCGGAGCTCCTTTTTTTTGGGCGTTTTTCAGCCCAAAAAAAGAGCGGGAGCCGGAGACCGACCCGAAGGGGCACGCCCAAAGTAAGAATATGTAATTGATTTTCAGTTATTTAATTTTTAGGATTGGTGTTTGAATTTGCGTTTTTCTATTATCGTTACAAAAAATGAGGTTTCGATTAATCAAAAAACTATATTTGCAAAAAAAACTTACCTATATATATATATTATGAAAACGATATTAGATTTTGATTTTAGCCACAAAAAGGCGGTGATTAGAGTGGATTTTAATGTGCCTTTGGACGAGCATTTTCAGGTTACTGATGCCACACGGATTGTGGCTGCAAAACCAACTATTGATGCAATCTTGGCAGGTGGCGGGAGTGTGATTTTGATGTCGCATTTGGGCAGGCCAAAAGGGGTTGATTCTCAATATTCTTTGAAACACATTCTAAAAAAGGTATCTGAAATTCTGGGCGTATCAGTTCAATTTGCTGACAATTGTGTTGGCGAAATCGCAGAACATGCGGCCAAAAATCTTTTGCCTGGTCAGGTTTTGTTGTTAGAGAATCTTCGTTTTCACGATCAAGAGGAGGATGGAAATATTGATTTTGCAAAACAATTGGCTTTGCTTGGTGATATTTATGTCAATGATGCCTTTGGTACTGCGCATCGCGCACACGCTTCGACCACGATTATTGCGCAATTTTTTGGACACAACAAGTGTTTTGGATTGTTGATGGCAAAAGAAATCGAAAGTTTGAATAAGGTGCTAAAGAATTCGGAAAAGCCTGTTACGGCGGTACTTGGCGGAAGCAAGGTGTCGTCAAAAATCACAGTTATCGAAAACATTCTTGACAAGGTGGATCACTTGATTATTGGTGGAGGCATGACTTTTACGTTTGTAAAAGCTTTGGGTGGGCATATTGCAGATTCTATTTGTGAGGATGATAAACAAGAATTGGCTTTAGAAATTTTGCGAGTGGCCAAAGCAAAAGGGGTTCAAATTCACATTCCGGTAGATGTTGTTGCTGCAAATGCTTTTTCAAAAACTGCTGATACACAAATAGTTGATGTAACTGCTATTCCGGACGGATGGCAAGGATTGGATGCTGGGCCTGATTCATTGGCGAATTTCAAAAAAGTTATTTTGGCCTCAAAAACCATTTTATGGAACGGTCCTCTTGGGGTTTTTGAGATGGAGAAATTTGCAAATGGCACGATTCAGTTGGGTCATTTTATTGCAGAAGCAACCGCAAAAGGTGCGTTTTCTTTGGTTGGTGGTGGTGATTCTGTGGCCGCTGTGAAACAATTTGGGTTTGAAGATCAAGTAAGTTATGTTTCTACTGGCGGTGGGGCAATGCTCGAAATGTTGGAAGGAAAAATCTTGCCTGGAATAGCTGCAATTTTGGATTAAATTGTTTTTGGCACAATATTTGGCACAAATTTTTGTTATAATAAGTGCAACTTTAGTTGCAGATGCTTATTTTTGCAAAAAACCAATGTTTTGATGAGAAACAAGACTTTAATAAGGTTTTTGATTGTCAAAATTTATTGAAAACAATGTATTTCGGATAAATTTTTGTTTGAAATCAAAAAATATTTTATGACTTTAAAAAAAACAATATTAGCGGCATTTATTTTATTGACAAATTTGGTTTTGTCGCAAGAAAGTATTGTAAATCCATTAAATAATACCGTTCTAGAGTTCAAAACATCATATTTAGACTCTATGAAAGCCAAATTTAAAAAAGACAAAATGGCTATGCGGGTTGATAGTCTATGGTTGAAAGACATTACAAACCTAGATCTTTATAACAATCTTTCGGCAGATATCATCAACATTAATATAGACGAGAAAGTAGATTTTGAGTTGCCTACCGCATTGTTGAAATCTAGATTGAAAGAAATGGATGCCAAATCGCCATTTAATATAGAGTATAATCAAGGATTAGAAAACATTATCAAATCTTTTTTGAAAAACAGAAAAAGATCTTTTGAGCGGTTGATGGCCATTTCAGAATATTATTTTCCGCTTTTTGAAGAGGCATTAGCGCGACAAAATGTGCCGTTAGAAATCAAATATTTGGCCGTTGTAGAGTCTGCGCTAAATCCAAAAGCGGTTTCAAAAATGGGTGCTACTGGATTGTGGCAATTTATGTATCAAACCGGAAAACAATATAATTTGAATATCGACTCGTATGTTGATGAACGTAGCGACCCACTTCGGGCAAGCGAGGCAGCAGCGCTATATATGAGCAAGATGTATAAGATTTTTGGTGATTGGGATTTGGTTTTGGCGTCTTACAATTCTGGCCCTGGAAATGTAACAAAAGCAATTAGAAGATCAAACGGACAACAAAATTTTTGGAATATTAGAAAGCATTTGCCAAGAGAAACGCAAGGTTATGTGCCTGCTTTTTTGGCTACTATGTATATTTATGAATTTCATAAAGAGCACGGGATCAAACCAGAAAGAGCACTTGTAAAACATTTTGCTACAGATACTATTATGATAAAACAGCAAATATCGTTTCGTCAAATCGCAGATTTGTTAGAAATGCCTGTATCTCAAATACAAATGCTAAATCCTTCTTATAAGATGAATGTGATACCTTATTATCGCAATATCCCTCATTTTTTGAGGCTTCCGACAGACAAAATTGCGGTGTTTACATCAAACGAGGATATTATTTATGATTATGTAGCACACGAAGCAGACAAACGCGAAAAAACAATAACAGAGCCTGTAAAAGCGGTTGCATCAAAAGATTCTATGACCGAAGAAACTTCGAGAATAGTGTATAAGACGGTTTCTAAAACCAAAATCCACAAAGTAAAACGAGGGGATAACTTGGGCGATATTTCAGAAAAATATGGCGTTTCTATTGCCGAAATCAAAAAATGGAATAAACTAAGGAACAATAATGTTGCGCTTGGTAGGAATTTGAAAATTGTTGTTTCCGAAAAAGAAAAAACAGTAGTTTTTGAAAAACAAGCTCGAAAACAATTGACCCCAAAAGACACCGTTTCTGCCAAAGTTGTTGTTATTGATGCCAAAAAAAGCAAAGAAAATACGCTTGCAAAACAAGAAATTGAAAAGGTAACAAAAACAGTTGATGCGGATTTGTCAACCTTTTATACCGTAAAAAAGGGAGACAATCTGGATTATATTTCCAAGAAAACAGGCGTTAGTGTTGCAGATTTGAAAAAATGGAACAAGCTGTCAGGCAATAATGTAAAGGCAAATACCAAAATCAAACTTGAGGGTGATGCATCAGAGCTTGTTGCAAATGAGCCAAAAGTGACAACAAAAAAATCCGATTTTTATACCGTAAAAAAAGGAGACAATCTAGGCAATATTGCCAAGAAAACAGGCGTTAGTGTTGCCGATTTGAAAAAATGGAACAAGCTTTCTAACAGTAATGTAATGGCAAATATGAAACTCAATCTCACAGATTCTGAAGCAGTTGTGGGAATAAACGAGGAAATAAATCATAAAGCCAAAAACTATTATAAAGTTCAAAAAGGGGATAATATAGGAAGTATCGCAAAGAAGCACGGTGTGTCTATTGAAGACATACAAAAATGGAACAATTTGAATAGCGAAAATATTCAGGCAGACAATATTTTATTGATTTATAATTCTGAAACTACCGAAAAAATCGCCAAAATCAAACCAAAAGAACAAGACAAGAAGGAAACCAAAAGCAATTTATATTTGGTAAAAAAAGGAGATTCGTTTTTTACTATTGCACAAAAATATCCTGGAGTAACCGTTGACGACATCAAAAAATGGAACGGAATAAGCAGCAATAACCTTCAGCCAGGAATGAAATTAAAAATTAACGGATAGGATTTATAAATTTTGTTTCCTATAAGCCGCTCAACATGGCTAGAATTTTGATTCAAAAAAAAGGAATTATGATTTTTAACAACCGCCTAAATCAAATTTTTAAACCCAAAAAAAGCAATTGTCTTTTATTGTTTTTTTTTATCGTCTTAATTTCCTGTTCAGACAAAAACGAAAAGAAAGTTACTATTGCTTCTGTAGGAAAAATAAATGCATTAACCTTTATCATATCTGACCAATTATGGAATGGCGAAATTGGCGACAGCCTGCGCAAGAAGTTTGCAGCACCCGTTGATGGTCTTCCGCAGGAGGAGCCGCTTTTTACGATAAATCAATATCCAATAAAAGCACTTGATGTAAACAAAACAGCCAATAGAAATATCATAATAATCAAAAATGAAAACCAAAAACGATTTGACATTGTGCAAGATGAATTTGCCAATCCTCAAAACGTAATTCATATCTCGGGAAAAAACACAACCGATATTATTAATATTATCGAAGCTAATGCAGATTTTTTGATCAAGAAAATTAAAAAAACAGAGATTTTAGAAACACAAAAAATAATTTCCAAAAACCTTCAAAACACACAAAAAATAAGGCGAAAATTTAAAATCGATTTGCATATTCCGAGTGTTTACAAATATGTATTGGTAAAACCCAATTTTATATGGCTCAAAAAAGAAATTTTGAGTGGCAACAATAGCATCTTGATTTATAAAGTACCTTTTAAAACGATACTAAAAGACAATAATTTGACCAAAAACATCATCAAAATGCGAGATTCTATTGGCGGAATGTATGTTCACAGCAAAGCAAAAAACTCCAAAATGATAACTGAAATTTCCTATTTTCCTTATTTTTTCAATGATATACTAGACAAAAAGCGGGCGTATCAAACCAAAGGAACCTGGGAAATAAAAGGCGATTATATGTCTGGTTCGTTTTTAAACTATGCTGTCTTAAACAAAAAAAAGCACGAATTTATGGTTGTCGAAGGCTTTTGCTATGCCCCATCTACCGAAAAGCGAGATTTAATGTTTGAATTAGAAGCTATCATAAAATCGATTAAATTTTTGAAATAAGCCGGTCAAAAAAGTAAATATCAAAATTGTTTTATAGCTTTACACCAAAAAAATGAAAATTGTAGTAACAGGTGGTTTAGGATTTATTGGGTCTCACACCGTTGTAGAATTGCAAAATCAAGGATTTGAAGTCGTCATTATTGATAATTTGTCAAACGCATCAGCCGCAGTTTTAGACGGAATTGTGAGTATAACAGGCACAAAACCACAATTAGAAACGCTCGATTTAAAAGACAAATTGAGCGTAGCTGGTTTTTTTCAAAAACACAATGACATTGCTGGTTTGATACATTTTGCAGCCTCAAAAGCAGTAGGCGAAAGTGTTGAAAATCCGCTGCTTTATTATGAAAATAATATCAACAGCTTGGTTTATTTGCTTCAAGAATTAGAAAAAAAAAGCCATCCAAAACTAATTTTCAGTTCCTCTTGCACGGTTTATGGTCAAGCCAAAAAAATGCCAATTGCTGAAGATGCTCCAATACAAAAGGCACTCTCTCCTTATGGCAACACCAAGCAAATAGGGGAAGAAATTATCACAGATGTTTGCAATTTGGGAAATCTAAACGCTATTTTGTTGCGATATTTTAATCCAATTGGCGCTCATCCAACAGCCAAAATTGGAGAATTGCCTATTGGCACACCTCAAAATCTGGTGCCATTTGTAACGCAAACCGCCATTGGAATCAGAAATGAATTGGCTATTTATGGCGATGATTACCCTACAGCAGACGGAAGTTGTGTTCGCGACTATATCCATGTTGTAGATATTGCAAAAGCGCACGTAGTGGCTATGCAGCGGCTTTTGACGAATCAAAACATAGAAAATGTGGAGGTTTTTAATCTTGGAACCGGCAAAGGGAGTTCGGTTTTTGAAGTAATTAGTTCCTTTGAAAAGGTGAGCCAAAGAAAATTAAAGTATCAAATCGTTGAAAGACGTCTTGGCGATGTTGTTGAAGCCTATGCAGACATTCAAAAAGCCAAAAACATTTTGGGATGGCAAGCCGTTTCCACTTTAGAAGAAGCATTGGCAAGTGCTTGGGCTTGGGAACAAAAAATCAGATCTTGATGGTGCTCTTTGGTTGCGAAATTCATAAAAACATTATTTTTATTTTTTTATGAATTTTAAATCAAATTTAATATTATTATGCACGCATAGTATTTTTATATTTTATTATATTTATAAATTTAACAAAAAAAGCATGAATACTTAATTGCAAATCGGTCAAAAACCACAATTTTTATAACAAAAAATTAAGAAATTATTGTGATTTTTTTGTAGTTTAAAAAATAGTTGTATTTTGCACTCATTAACTAACAAAATTTCTAACAAATGAAAGTGTATTTATTTATTTTGTCATTGTTTTTTTGTAGCATTTCTTTTGCTCAAAATTCAATTTCGGGAACCGTTACTGATGAAAATAACGTGCCTGTTGCAGGTGTGAACATTAAAGTTGGTGGCGAATCAAAAGGAACCGTTACGGATTCTGCAGGAAAATTTAACTTGAAAACCGCAAAAACGCCACCCTTTACGATCGACGTAAGCAGCGTTGGATTTGCATCACAAAAAGTTCAAATTACCAGCAGTAACCAAGTAATTTCGGTAAAATTGCAAGAAGAAGCTACAAAATTAAACGAAATTGTAATTTCGGCTTCTAGAACGCCAGAGCGTGTGCTTGAATCGCCTGTTACCATCGAAAGAATGGGACAACAAGACATCAAAAACACAACTTCTGCTACGTTTTATGACGGTTTAGAAAACCTCAAAGAAGTCCATTTTAACACCAGTAGTATGTCGTTTAAATCGATCAACACGCGTGGATTTTCTACAGTAGCCAATACAAGATTTATGCAATTGGTGGACGGAATGGATAATTCTTCGCCAGCGTTAAACTTTGTATTAGGAAACTTAATTGGTGTTTCAGAAATTGACATCGCCAACGTAGAATTACTTCCAGGGGCATCATCTGCATTATATGGTGCAAATGCTTTCAACGGAATTATGTTTATGAACAGCAAAAGCCCATTTAGCAAACAAGGAATTTCGTTTTATGCAAAAAGCGGAGAAACCTCACAAGAAACTGCTGGGAAAAACCTCTTTGTAGATGCAGGTATAAGAGCCGCACACGCTTTTAGCAAAAAATTTGCAGGAAAAGCCAATTTTACCTTTATGACAGGTAACGAATGGATTGCATCAGACACCCGCGATGCAAATGGTGGCGCAGTTGGTCACGCAGCAAACCCAAACTATGAAGGATTAAACACTTATGGTGACGAAGCTAGTGCCAACCTAAAAAGCGTTGGAGTTGCTTTGGTAAGTCTTGGTGCAATTCCAGCAGGAGCCATCAACTACATTCCAAATGTAAACGTAAGCAGAACAGGATATAGAGAGCAAGATTTGAACGATAATACCGTAAAAAATGTTAAAGCAGATTTCTCATTACATTTCAAACCGTGGGAAAATGACATCGAAATTATTGCTCAACACAAATTGGGTTTAGGAAATACTATATATCAAGGAGCAAATAGATATTCTTTGAAAGACTTTTTTATGAATCAAACCAAATTTGAAATCAAAGGAAAAAACTTTTTTGCAAGATGGTATATGACTACCGAAGATGCTGGAAACTCTTATGACATGCGTTTTGCGGCAATAAACGTAAACAGAGCTTGGAAATCAGACAATACTTGGTTTGGTCAATATGCAGGTTCTTTTGTAAAAGCAACTTTTGATCCAAACGTAGTAGCACAAGTTTTGCCAGATGTTGCAGGACAACCAATCACAACTGAAATTTTGCATAGATTTGCTAGAACAGTTGCAGATTCTGGAAGATTTTTGCCAGGTTCTGGCGACTTTGAAAAAGCGTTGAAATCAATTAGCTCAGATCCAGATTTGACAAAAGGCGCCAAATTTATTGATCAAACACGTTTATACCACTCAGATGTGAATTACAACTTCAAAGATCAAGTTTCTTTTGCAGAAATTCAAGTAGGTGGGTCTTGGAGACAATATGCTATGAACTCTCAAGGAACAATATTTACAGACTTTGATGGCCCAATCAAATATACAGAATATGGAGCTTATACTCAAATTGTGAAAAAAGTAGCCGACGATCGTTTGAAATTCACAGGGTCTGCACGTTATGACAAAAGCCAAAACTTCAAAGGATTTGTGTCTCCAAGAGTAGCTTTAGTATATTCTGCTGGCGAAACAAAATCACACAATTTTAGAGCTTCATTCCAAACTGGATTTAGAAACCCAACCACACAAGACCAATATATAGGATTGGATTTAGGACCATACGCCTTGATTGGATCTGCCCCAGAAAACTTGGCTCGCTATACTGAAACTAGAAATGTAAGTGCTTCCGGACAAGCATTAGGATTGCCAGCAACCGTAGATCTTACTGGAGACAACGCTTACAACAACTCATATACCGCTTCTTCTGTAGTAGCATTTGGTGCTGCGGCTGCAGCTGCAACTAGTCCTGCAGATTTTGCTGCTGCGGCAGGTTTGCTTCAAGTTGCCAAAGTTGATTTTGTAAAACCAGAGAAAGTACAAGCTATCGAGCTTGGATATAGAACCGTAATCAACAAAGATTTATCAGTAGATTTGAGCGGATACATGAACACTTATAACGACTTTTTGAGTCAAGCTCGTGTTATTTCTCCTTATTATGGTAATGTAAATACCCCTTTTGATTTTGCTGTACCGGCAACTTTGGCTACATTATCTGCTATTAGAAACGGAGACAGACGGGTATTTCAACTTTATACCAACTCAAAAGCGCAAGTAACATCAAGAGGTTTTGGAATCGGACTTTCTAAAAAAATCTACAAAGGTTTTGAGTTATCTGCCAACTATAACTATGCAGATTATCAATTTGATCAAGCAAGCGACCCAGGTTTTCAGGTACAATTTAACACCCCAAAACAACGTGTAAAAGCTTCTTTTGGAAACGCAAAATTATTACCAAACTTAGGATTTAATGTAAACGTAAGATGGAGTACCGAATATTTATGGCAATCTTCTTTTGTAGAAGGGATGGTTCCAGAAAATACTGTTGTTGATGCTCAAGTAAACGTTGGCGTACCAGTTATGAAATCTGTTTTCAAATTAGGCGCGTCAAACCTTGGCGGAAAAGACTATGTTCAAGTAATTGGAGCTGGATCAATAGGCCAACAATGGTTTTTGTCTTGGACAATTAATCCGTAATTTTAAATAATCAAAAAATATACAATCATGAAAAACAATTTCAAATTACTACTCATCGTTGCTGCATCATTTGTAGCTTGTAGTAAAACAGACACAGCCCCTGCGGGAGTCGAAGAGCCAATAGTAATCACTTCTGGAACAGCCGATTTTTCAAAATATGTGGCTTTAGGAAACTCGTTAACAGCAGGATATGCAGACGGCGCCTTGTACAAAGCAGGTCAAGAAAACTCTTGGACAAAAATATTGTCTGACCAATTCAAATTAGCTGGTGGAGGCGAATTCAAAATTCCATATACCAATGACAATTTTGGTGGCGTATTGGCCGGTGGTAATATCATTTTAGACAACCGTTTGTATTTCGACTTAGAAGCAAAAGGACTCAAAAGATTATCAACCGTAGATTACAGACCAACCACAGAAATTGGCGTACCATTAGTTGGTCCTTTCAACAATATGGGTGTTCCAGGGGCAAAAAGTTTTCACCTTTTTGCACCAGGTTATGGCAATATTCAATACTTGTTAGCAGGAAAATCAAACCCTTATTTTATCCGATTTGCTTCAGCTCCAAATGCAACAATCGTAGCAGATGCGGCAGCACAAGCACCAACATTTTTTACGCTTTGGATAGGAAATAATGATGTGTTAAGTTATGCTACTTCTGGCGGAACTGGAAACCCGTTGACAGGTGCTGATCCAAGTTTATATGGAGGAAACGACATTACAAACCCAGCTGTTTTTGCAAATGTATATGAAAACATTATCAAAACAATGGGAGCCGCTGGTGCAAAAGGTGGTGCAGTAGCAAATATTCCAAACATTACAACGATTCCATTCTTTACAACCATCAAATACAACCAGTTGACGCAAGCCAACCTGACCGTAGATGGTGTAAATCAAATTGCAAAATTAAATACACAATTATACGGCCCATTAAGTCAAGTGTTGACTGCAATTGGCCAACCAGATCGTGTAAAACCATTATCTGCTACAGGAAATAACCCATTGTTGATTAGAGATGTGAGTTTGGTAAACAAAGCACAAGAAATTACAGCAGTATTAATTCAACTTGGCTATCCTACTCCAACAGCAGGCGCTTTTGGTGCCATATTCGGTCAAGCCAGACAAACAACTGCAGAAGATTATGTATTGCTTACCACATCTACGGCGATTGGCGCAGCACCTACTGTAGCAGAGGTTGGATTTACACCTCCAGCTGGTTTAGACAAATATGGTATTACATTCCCTTTGCTAGACAAACATGTATTGTCTAAAACTGAAGTGATGAATATAGAAAGCGCAGCAACACAATACAACACTTCTATCAAAACATTAGCAGACACCTATAATCTTGCTTTTGTTGACGCGAGAGCTACTATGGAAAATTTGTATGTTTCTGGATTTAGCTATGAAAATTTGATTCTAAAATCAGATTTGGTTTTTGGAGGTGCTTTTTCTTTAGACGGAGTTCACCCAAGCTCAAGAGGTTCTGCCTTGATAGCCAATGAGTTTTCAAAAGCTATTAATGCGAAATACGGTTCAAATTTGCCAGCAGTAAAACTATCAAATTACCCAATTTTGATGCCAAAAGAAATTAAATAAGAATTTTTATAATCAAAAAAAACCGTCTTACTTTTTGGTAAGACGGTTTTTTTTTATAAAAATATATAAGAATAGACGCCAAAGACTTTTAGTATAGGTGCCTAGCATAATTCATTTCTGAGTTGAAACTACGAGGATTTGAATATAAAGAGGTGGCATTTTTTGTTTTAAAAATAAATCTAAGATTGAAATTTTAAAGGTAGATGAACTACTTTTTTAGTTTCAAAAAAATCGTTTTCAAAAAAATCGGATAATTCAAAACATTTTGCTTTAGGAAAAGCAGCCAGCTCTTGCGACAAATCGCCCCCTTTTAGATATAAAATGCCGTTTTTGAGTGTATGCTTCTGTTGCTTTTTGATTTTATGTTGTGTCCATACTACAAAATCTGTCATGTTAGTTACAGCCCGACTTACAATAAAATCAAAATCGCCTTTTACATTTTCGGCTCTTATTTGTTCGGCTTTTACATTTTTTAGCCCCAAGGAATCGGCAACAGCCTTGACCACATTTATTTTTTTTGCAATAACATCTATCAAATAAAAACGAGTTTCTGGAAACAAAATCGCCAACGGAATACCCGGAAAACCACCACCTGTACCCACGTCTAACACAAAAGTACCTTTGGCAAAAGTGGTTATTTTTGCAATTCCAAGCGAATGCAAAACATGTTTGGTATAAAGTTGATCAATATCTTGACGCGAAATCAAATTGATTTTAGCGTTCCAATCTTGGTATAACGCCTCTAATTTTTCAAATTGTTGGATTTGAATTTCGGTCAAATTTGGAAAATATTTTAAAATTTCGTCCATAAAAATTTTTAACAAAAGTACTACTTTCTGTTTAAAAACAATTGCGTTTGTGGCGATTTGGCTTCAAAAATTAACATAAAAAATCGTTTTTAATATTTTTTAAGCAATTAATAAAACAAATTAATTATATTCGTATCGAAAATAGAAATTCGTAATAAATTTTGATTTCAAAACACTTTCGCTGATGAAAAATTGTTTAGAATGTGATGAGAAAATTGTGGGTCGTGAGGACAAAAAATTCTGTTCAGACGGCTGTCGTAATGCTTTTAACAACAAAGTAAATAAAGACAGCAATAACTTTATGCGTAACATTAACAACAAGTTACGCAAAAATTATCGCATTTTGACCGAGCTTAATATCGATGGAAAATCAAAAACAACCCGAAACAAAATGATGTCTAAAGGTTTTGATTTTGAATTTTTCACCAATATTTTAAACACCAAAACCGGAAACACCTATTATTTTATATACGAACAAGGATATTTGTTTTTGGAAAACGATTATTTGATGTTGGTAAAAAAAGATTTTTAATTTTTTTGAAATGAAAAAAAACGCATATACCTTTCTCTCAATATTGACTATATCGTTTGTTGTATTTTGGATATTTTATGCACAAATGCCAGCCGCTGACAGCCATTTGAACAAACCTTTGAGCGAGTTTTCTTCAAAAAGAGCTTTAAAGACAGTAGCCGTCTTATCACAAAAACCCCACTATATCGGAACCAAAAATCATGAGCAAGTAGTAACCTATATCCAATCCGAATTGCAAAAAATGGGATTGTCATCGCAAATAGAAGAAGGATTTTCGCTAACAGATTGGGGAAATTTGGTAAAATCTCGAAATATTGTTGCCAAAATTCCAGGTTACAGCAGTTCAAAAGCTTTGTTATTGCTTTCGCATTATGATAGTGCCCCACACAGCAAGTCGCACGGAGCTAGTGATGACGGCGTGGGAGTTGCAACAATTCTCGAGGG
Organism: Bacteroidota bacterium; assembly: GCA_031384845.1. Taxonomy (GTDB): domain Bacteria; phylum Bacteroidota; class Bacteroidia; order Flavobacteriales; family Flavobacteriaceae; genus Flavobacterium. The sequence continues at coordinate 3,365 of JANNBA010000066.1, read as the reverse complement.
TTTGCGGGCTTTTTTGCATAACAAAACGGGACACAAAAATGATATTATTGTGCTTTTTTCTGACGCCGAAGAATTGGGGTTGAACGGTGCAGCCATGTTTGTTTCAAAAAATAAATGGTCTAAAGAAATTGGTTTGGCTATTAATTTTGAGGCTCGAGGCTCTTCAGGGCCTTCTTATATGTTGATGGAAGTAAATCAAGGAAATGCTGCGCTAATCAAGCAATTTGACCAAGCAAATGTACCATTTCCGGTGGCTAATTCGCTATTGTATAGCATCTACAAAATGTTGCCAAACGATACCGATTTGACCGTATTTAGAGAGCAAGGAAATATTCAAGGTTTGAATTTTGCATTTATAGATGATCATTTTAACTACCACACACAACAAGATGATTTGCAGCACTTGAATACCAAAACAGTGACGCATCAAGGAAGCTATATGTTGCCATTACTGCAATATTTTTCAAATTCGGAACTGCAAAACTTAAATTCAAAAGTTGATTTTGTGTATTTTGATACCCCATTTGGATTTGTACTTTATCCGTTTTCATGGATTTTTGGAATGTTGATAGTTACTACAATTTTATTTTTCGGGTTGCTTTTTGTTGGTTTTGGCAAGCGATTATTGCAAATGCAACTCATTGCAAAAGGATTTTTACTGTTTTTTGGTTCCTTGATTACATCGGGAGCAGTAGCTTTTTTTGGTTGGACATTGTTGAAAGTTATTTATCCGCAATACAACGATATTTTGCAAGGATTCACATACAACGGTCATTATTATATCATTGCTTTTGTGCTTCTGAGTTTAGGATTTTGCTTTTTGTTTTTTGGCCAAAAAACATCCGAAAACCAACAAGTTAACTATGCCGTTACACCAATGTTTTTGTGGCTCATTATCAATTTTGGAATCGCATTTTATCTACCAGGAGCTGCTTTTTTTATCATTCCGTTGATGGCAAGTTTGATTGGCTTTGCCTATTTTGTTGTTTCTCAATCGGTAAACAAATGGCTCAATTTGATGGTTTGTTTGCCAACTTTATTCGTATTTGTCCCATTGGTAATTACTCTTCCGGTTGGTTTAGGGCTCAAAATGCTGGTTGCAAGTGCCCTATTGGTCTGCCTCATTTTTGGGTTGATTATTCCTGTTTTTACAGCCTTTAAGCTCAAAAAAACTTGGTCGTTTTTGTTTTTTGTAACGGCAATTTGCTTTTTTGTACAAGCTCATCTCAATTCTGGTTATGAATATGGTAAAGCCAAACCAAATAGTTTGACTTATGTTTTAAATGCCGAAACAAACGAGGCTTTTTGGGCAACTTATGATAAAAATTTAGATCCTTGGACAACATTGTATCTGGGCAAAAATCCTTCAAAAACAAACGCAAAATCTTTGTTTTTGTTAAATTCAAAATACAATTCAGGATTTAATTTTGCAAAAAAAACTACGGTGTTGAATTTTCCTAAGCCCACAATTGAATTTTTAACCGATAGCATTTTTGGTACAAATCGTTTTTTGAAAATAAAAATTTCGTCGAATAGAAAAGTCAATCGATACGATATTTTGGCAAACGAGAATATGAAAATTGTGGGTTTGAAAGCCAATGGCGTAAAGGCAATTGTGTCCAAAAACAGCAAATTCAAGCCATCGTCAAATACGATTTTGCGTTATTATCTAATTGACAATCAGCCATTAGAATTACAATTTATGATGCCGTCAAATGCGGTTTTTGATATGGATTTGATAGAAAGTAGTTTCGATTTGCTTGAAAACCCTTTGTTGAAAGTAAAAAAACGAGAATCTTGGATGATGCCTGCGCCATTTGTTTTGAACGATGCCATTATTATCAAACAAAAAATTAAGAAAACAATTGTAACGGTAGTTTTAGACAGTTTGAAAAAGGAAATTACAACTCCAAAATTCAAAGTTGACAATGTCAAATAAAAATTTAGCATTGATTGCCGCAACTTTTGTGGCGGTCATTTATGGCATGAGTTATACGATTGCAAAAGATGTAATGCCTTTGTATATAGATGCTTATGGTTTTATTTTGTTGCGAGTTGGCGGTGCAGTAATTTTGTTTTGGGCAATATCTTTGGCGGCAAATTTGTGCCAGTTTGTAAAAAAAGAAAGTATAGAAAAACAGGATTATCCCAGAATTTTTTGGTGTGCCTTTTATGGCGTAGCGCTAAATATGCTCACATTTTTTAAGGGTTTGAGTCTCACAACGCCAATTTCTGCAGCCGTAATTATGGTTTCGACACCAATAATTGTGTTGGTGTTTTCTGCAATTATTACAAAAGAAAAACTCAAAACTAAAAAAATTGTGGGCGTTTTCATTGGGCTATTTGGCACGGCATTTCTAATTTTGTATGGCAAATCTTTTGGCACTGCAAGCAATGCCAATTTGGGAAATTTCTTGGTGCTCATTAATGCAATTTCGTATGCTTTTTATCTTATCATTGTAAAAAAATTGATGGACAAATACAATACTTTTACTTTTGTAAAATGGATTTATTTGATTGGATTTTTTATGGTTTTACCGTTTGGATATGCTGAATTTGTTGTGGTAAGTTGGGCAAAATTGCCAATAAATATTCTATGGGAAATGGGGTTTATTGTGGTTTTCACTACTTTTTTTACTTATTTACTAAACCTGCTTTCGATGCGCGAGTTAAAACCTACTTCGGTTGCGGCATTTATATATTTGCAACCCCTTTTTGCTTCGATAATTGCTATCGGGCTTGGAAAAGACAGTTTGGGCTGGGTCAAGATTGTGGCCGCAGCCTGCATTTTTTTGGGCGTATATTTGGTAAGTTGGAGTTCCAAAAAAAGCGATTAGCTTGCTACTTCATTAATTTCAAATTTTTAACAAGCTTTTAGCGGCATGCTAACAGCAATTTGGCAATCGATTGTTTTAATTTTGTTATTTCACCTTAAAAAATGCCAAATTTGAAAAAACACTACTTGATTACATTTTTGATTTTTGCTTTTGTTTGGGTTGGAAACTCCCAAACAGAAAAAAAAATACACGGAAAAATTAGCGTTACCGATGGTAGTGCCTCTGGTGTTCATGTCATCAACTTGACTACCGAAACAGAAACGACAAGCAACTTTGACGGCAATTTTTGGATTTTGGCAAAACCAGATGATTTGCTTGTTTTTTCGGCTTCAAATTTGGATTATTTCCGCAAAATTATTGAGGTTTCAGATTTTGATTTGCCTTTTATTGCGATCCAAATGACGGTGAAAATAACAGCGCTCGATGAGGTACAGGTCTTTAAATATCCCAAAATAAATGCCCTTGATCTAGGAATTTTGTCAAAACCAGCCATCAAATATACCGTTGCCGAGCGTCGCTTACGAACGG